>JBFMBH010000026.1 GCA_040755095.1 Thermodesulfobacteriota bacterium | reverse complement strand
GGCCCTGGTGATCGTACCAGAACCGGGTGGTCTGACCGGTCATGGTGACTGAGCTGAGCCGGTTGACGGCATCCCAGGTCAGGGTGCGGCCGTTGCCGGTGAGCATGTTGCCGTTGGCGTCGTAAGTTAGGTGGTGCCGCCCGCCGTCTTGACGGCATGGGGGTGGGCGGGATCGTATCTTGAAAATTCCCTGTTGGACATTCTGCGGTTCGCCCATTTTCCCCTTGACTTGTCCAGCCAGGCCACACTAAAAGGAGTCCTGGGTCGGTTCTGGTTATTTTTTTCATGCGTGCATGTTTCGGCAGGGGAAAGCCATGACCGAAGAGCTTCTCAACACCAAAGAGGTGGCCCGTTACCTGGGGATCCACGAGAAGCAGGTCTACGCCCTGGTCAAGGCCGGCCGGCTGCCGGGCAGCCGGCTGACCGGCAAGTGGGTCTTTCCCCGGCGGCTTCTGGACGAGTGGCTGGAAAAAGACGCCCGGGCAGGACTCGCTCAGGCCCGGGAGAAGAGCCGCCAGGTGGGCGCCGGCCTTCTGGCCGCCGGCAGCAACGATCCGCTTCTCGACCTGCTCCTGGGCCAGTTCCACCAGGCCCATCCGGAAAGCTTCATCTTCAGCGCCACCACCGGCAGCACCGCCGGTTTGCGGGCCTTGCGTGCTGGCCATACCGATCTGGCCTGGTCCCATCTCCTGGATCCGGAAAGCGGCGACTACAACTTTCCCTGGCTGGCTCGCCATCCTCTGCCCGGCCAGCCGGTGGTGGTCAACCTGTTTCGCCGCCGTCTGGGCTGGCTCGCCGCGGCCAACAACCCGCTGGGGATCCAGGGCGCCGGCGACCTGGCCCGGCCGGGGGTGCGCCTGGTGAACCGCCAGGGCGGCGCCGGCACCCGGGTGCTCCTGGATCTGCTCCTTGCGGAGGCGGGCGTGGAAGGCAGCGCAGTGGCTGGCTACGGGCGGGAGGTCTGCACCCATCTCGAGGTGGGGCTGGCGGTGCTGGCCGGGGAGGCAGACACTGGTCTCGCCACCGGTGGCGTTGCCCTTCAGCTGGGTCTCCATTTCCTGCCGGTGACCGACGAGCGCTTCGATCTGGTGCTGCTCCAGGAAACCTATTTCCAGCGGCCGGTCCAGGATCTTCTCGCGGTGCTCCGGGCCGACAGCTTCCGGACCGCCGCGGCCGGCTTCTGGGGATACGATCTGGCCGACGCCGGCCGCATCATGTACCCGAAAAACCCCAACCGTGGAGAAAGCTCATGAACAGACGTTTCGTTGCTGCCGCGCTCTTTCTGGCCGCGCTCCTGCTGTCCCCTCCGCTGGCCGGTGCCACTGAGCCCCAGGCCATCATCCTCGCCACCACCAGCAGCACCCAGGATTCCGGGCTGCTGGATCTGCTTACCCCCATCTTCGAGGCGGAGGCCGGCATCACCGTCAAGACCATCGCGGTGGGCTCCGGCCAGGCCATGGCCATGGGCGAAAAGGGGGAGGCGGATGTGCTGCTCGTGCATTCGCCGGAGGCGGAGAAGAGGTTCATGGAGGCCGGCTTTGGCGCCAACCGGCGGCTGGTCATGCACAACGACTTCGTCCTGGTGGGGCCGGCGGCCGACCCGGCCGGCATCAGAGGCAGCGCCACCGCGGCACTGGCCCTGAGCAAGATCGCGACCACGGGCGCCCTGTTCATGAGCCGCGGCGACAAGTCCGGCACCCACGCCAAGGAGCAGAAGCTCTGGAAGGAGGCCGGCCTGTCCCCGGCCGGGGCCTGGTACCAGGAGACCGGGCTGGGCATGGGCCAGACCCTGTCGGTGGCCAGCGAGAAGGGTGGCTACACCCTGGCCGACCGGGGGACCTATCTGGCTGCCCGCAAGAATCTGGCCCTGGAGATCCTGGTGGAAGGGGAGAAGGGGCTGCTCAATGTCTACCACGTCATCGAGCTGGAGGGCAGCCGCTTCCCCAAGGTGAACGTGGCCGGCGGCAAGGCCTTTGCCGACTTCATGGTGGCGCCGGCCACCCAGGAAATGATCAGGACCTTCGGGGTGGACCGCTTCGGCTCCCCGCTCTTCTTCCCGGACGCCGGCAAGAAGGTCGAGGAGCTGGGCCGCTGAGCGGAGTCATCCGGTGAGGCCATGGATCTGATCTGGGAAGGGATCTGCCAAGCCTTCCGCCTGCTGTTCGCCGGGGATCCGGAGGTGCTGGCGGTGGCCCTCCTCTCCCTCAAGATTTCCGGAGCTGCCACGCTGGTGAGCCTGGTCCTGGGTCTGGCCACCGGCGCCTTCCTGGCCCTGGCTCGCTTCCCGGGCCGCCGGCTCTGCATCAGCATCGTCAACACCGGCATGGGGCTGCCGCCCGTGGTGGTGGGACTTGTTGTGTCAATCCTCCTCTGGCGGAGCGGTCCCCTGGGCTTTTTGGGCATCCTCTACACCCCCCTGGCCATGGTGGTGGCCCAGTCCCTCATCGCCACGCCCATCGTGGCAGGCATCAGTCTTGCGGCCATGGGCAGTCTGCCGGAGAAGCTGCGGCTGCAGATCCTGGCCCTGGGCGCCAGCCGCCTGCAGCTGGTGGCGCTCCTGGTGCGGGAGGCGCGCCTGCCCCTCCTGGCTGCAGCCATGGCTGGCTTCGGCGGCGTCATCTCCGAGATCGGCGCCTCGATCATGGTGGGCGGCAACATCAGGGGACAGACCCGGGTGTTGACCACCGCCACGGTCATGGAGACATCCCGGGGCAACTTTGACATCGCCATTGCCTTGAGCGTCATCCTGCTCTTCCTGATGCTGGCGGTCAACGCGGTTCTCACCTGGGTGCAGCAGCAGGAGCGGCGGCGGTGACGGCGCCTCTCCTGGCGGCTTACGATCTGGTGCTGGCCCGGGGTGGCGCCACCGTGCTCCGGATTGGCGAGCTGGCTGTGGCCAAGGGCGAGGTTTTGGCCCTCATCGGCCCGAACGGCGCCGGCAAGTCCAGCCTGCTCCTGGCCCTGGCCGGCCTCCTGCCCTTGGCCGGCGGCCAGCTTTGCCTCCACGGCCGGCCGGTGGCCCGGGGTGAGCTGCTCCCCTACCGCCGCCGGCTGGCGGTGGTCTTCCAGGAGCCGCTCCTGCTCAACAGCAGCGTGGCCGACAACGTGGCAACCGGCCTCAAGCTCCGGGGCGTCGGTGGCCGGGAGCGGCACGAGCGGGTGGTGGCGGCCCTGGACCGCCTGGGCATCGCCCCTTTGGCCGGGCGGGCCGCCCGTACCCTGTCCGGCGGCGAGGCCCAGCGGGTGAGCCTGGCCCGGGCCCTGGCCTACGAGCCGGAGCTTTTGTTTCTGGACGAGCCCTTTGGCGGTCTGGATCCTCCCACCCGGGAGGAGCTTCTGACCGACCTGGACCGGGTCCTGCGGGGCGGTGGCACCACGGCGATCCTCGTTACCCACGACCGCAGCGAGGCGGTGCGGCTGGCAGACCGGCTGGGGGTGATCATCGGCGGCGCGCTGCGGCAGCTCGACACCCCGGACCAGGTACTGGCCCGACCCCGGGATGCCGAGGTGGCCGCCTTTGTGGGCATGGAGACCCTGGTGCCGGCCCGGGTGCTGGCCCAGGTCAACGGCTTCTTGCAGGTGGCGGCCGCCGGCTTGACCCTGCAGGCCACGGGCGAGGCCCGATCTGGCGAGCCGGTGCTGCTGGGCATCCGGCCCGAGGATGTGGTCCTCCGGCAGCCCGCCGCGCTGTCGGCCCCGGCGGCCGACGCCAACCTGCTGCCTGCCACAGTGCGCCACCTCGTGCCCGCCGGCCCCTTTCTCAAGGTGACCCTGGACTGCGGCTTTCCCCTGGCCGCCTTCGCCACCCCGCAACAGGCCCGGCAGCTGGCCTTGGCCCCGGGGCACTCCGTGCTCGCCGGGGTGGCGGCCCGGGCTGTCCATGCCATGACCGCCTCCTGATCGGTCCCTGGCCCTTGCCTGCCCTTCTGTGAAATTTGCTGTTGACAGTGGGGTGGCAATGTGAGTAGCCTCCACGTCCGATCCGGAGAGCACCCTGCTGCTTCCGGCCCTCGATGCCATCACCAGGCCTTGGAGGAGCCCTCGTATGCCGTCGCTGACCCGTCTTGGCTGTCTCATGGTCGTGCTCCTTGCCGCCAGCTTCCTGGCCCCGCCGCCCTCCCAGGCCGAGGCCGGCTGCCAGGACTGCCCGCCGCCGCTCATTCTGGTCTACCAGCTGGACGATTTCACCACTGACCACGATCCGGCCATCATCGCTGCGGCCACGGATGGCTTTCTGAGCCAGGCGGCCTTCCAGTCCCAGAGCGACTGTGTCACCGTGCTGCCCATGTCCGGGCCCATCGGCCCCGGCGGCGGAGCCCAGGGCAACTACGACTACGAGGCCTATGGCGAGGTGCGGGGCGGTCCCGGCAACTACACGGTCCGGGCGGTGCTGGTGAACAGCGAGCGGCTGTTCATCGCCGAAGGCCAGAGCTCGTTCGCCGAGGGCGGGCAGGCCAGGAGCGCCGGCTCCTTCGCCTTCCTCCATATCGGCGCCACCGGCGGCGGCTCGACCGCCCTGTCCCGGGTCATCAGCGACTACGAGCTGCCGGAGCGGGATCGCAATCCCTTGACGGCCATCGACGCCCGGATCGAGTTTGTGACCGTGCAGCGGGAGATGGAGCGGGGGGAGACCCAGACCGTGGAGATCCGGCTCACCGACTGCGACGGCGAGACGCTGCCGGATCGGCAGCTGGAGGTGCGGCCGCAGGGGGGAGGCGAGGTCAGCGCCACCAGCCTGACCACGGACGCCGATGGCCAGGCGTCCTTCGACTATACGGCCCCGGGCGAGAGCGCCGACGTCACCCTGGCCATCTACTTCGGCTACCAGCGGCCCAGCAAGCGGCTCAAGAACGTCCTGGAGTCCGAGCTCCTGACCATTGGGCCGGAGTACCTCCTGACCGTGGATTCCTGGGCCTATGTCGTGGCCAACTTCGCTGCCTGGGGCGAGGTGCAGGCGGAGATTCCTCTGCACCGGCCGGCCGGCGCCGACGCCCTGCTCCTCACGGGCCAGTCCACCCTGACCTATCCGGAATTTGATATGGTGGTGCCCCGCCCGTGCACGGTCACCGCCACCACCGCCGGCGCCCCGGTGCAGGTGGTCTCCCTCCTCCTGGAGCAGGATGCCGAAAACCCGGAGGCGCCGCCCTCGGTGGCGGACATGGTGCTGGCTCTGGGGGCGCCGGCCGAAAATCTGCGCTTAAGTTGCCCGCCGGTGCCGCTGCCGCCCGTGCGGGCCCTGTTCTGGTACACCGCCTTCGCCCTGCTGCACAATCCGGAGCAGGCCGGCCTGACCCAGACGGGGCTGTCCTACTCCATCGAAGGCTGGCAGCAAGGGTCCGGCGACGGGGTCATCGCCAGCAAGACCTACACCCGCAGCCAGCGCCGGGGCAAGATCCTTTTCGGCGAGGTCACGCAGCTCGACCTCCATAAGCTGCGCTGAGCCGCCTTCAGGTCAGGCCGGCGAGCTTCTTCGCCACACGAATCAGGTCGGTGGCAGCATCCTGCCCGCCGCACGCCTCAAGTCTGTCTGCTCCCCCGCACGAGGCTCACCAGCTCGGCGATGAAGGCCTGCAGGTGGCCGGACTGGTCCTCCATCTCGCCGGCGATGGCGGCCGAGTCGGCGGCGTGGGTCGAGCTCTGCTGGGTGAGCTTGTCCAGCTCCAGCACGGTGGAGTTGAGGAGGTCAAGGCCCGAGGCCTGCTCCTTGGAGGCGACGGCGATCTCGCCGATGAGCCCGGCGATCTTGCCGGAGCGGTCGGTGACCTCGGCAAAGGCCTTGCGGGTGGCCTCGGCGCTGTCCTGTCCTTCCCGGATCTTGGCCAGGATGCCCTCGATGAGCTGGGCCGAGCTCTTGGCCGCGTCAGCGGAGCGGGAGGCCAGACTCTTGACCTCGCCGGCGACAACCGCGAAGCCGGCGCCGGCTTCGCCAGCCCGGGCCGCCTCCACGGCGGCGTTCAAGGCCAGGAGGTTGGTCTGGAAGGCGATGTCGTCGATGGCCTTGGCGATTTTGAAGGTCTCCTCGCTGGCCTTGGTGATCTCAAACATGCCATGGTCCAGCTGATCCAGGGAGCGGTTGGCGGCATCGACCACCTCGACGGAGTCGGCCACCAGGGTGTTGGCCATCTCGGCACTGTCGGCATTGCGGCGGGTCATGGCGGACAGCTCCTCCAGGGACGAGCTGGTCTCCTCCAGGGAGGCGGCCTGGCGGGAGGCGGCATCCGCCAGGTTCTGGCTGGCCTCGGACACCCGGCGGGACGTCCCGTCCACCTCTTCCGCGGTCTGGGACAGATCGGTGATGATGCCGTGCAGGGGCGCCATGACGATCCGCCGCAACAGCAGGAAGAGAACGCCGCTGGTGACGAGGAGGAGCACCAGCGCGCCGGCGGCGAGTCCCCGCTGCAGCCGGCGGGATGAATCCCGGAGGCCGCTGAGGTCGCAGGTGACGGACAGGACGCCGCCGATCTCGCCGATGGCCCAGCCGGGATGGCAGCGGACGCAGTCGCCGTCCGCGAACTGGGGAATGAGCACCCGCACCGCCCCCGCGTCCTGGCGGGTTACCGGCTGGCGCTCCGCCTGTACTGCCTGCCACAGCTCCTCCGCCAGGCGCTTGTCCGCCACGTCCTCCGAGGAGGAGGACAGGTTCAAGCGGCCCTGGCGGTCATAAAGAGAGACATCGAGGACACCGGCAATCTGGCGCTGGCTGGCCAACAGCTCCTTGAAGTTCTTCATCTGGCCGCGCTCCAGGGAGTCGGCCGTGCCCTGCTCCAGGGAATGGGCGAGGTTGGCCACCGATTGCAGGTAGCCCCGTTCCATCTCGGCGGTGGCGAAGCCGATCACCAGCACCGCGGAGAGGGCAAGGGAGAGGGCCAGGACCAGAAAAATGGCCCCCACCGTGCGGGTAGCCACCGAAAAGCGGGAGAGGGAAGAGCTGGCCATGGGATTCACCCTTTCCTGGAAAGCGCTCGCTCGCCGAGCCGGTAGAAGGGAAACTGCCGCCGGAGGGCGAAATCGGGCGAGGCGCAGCCGATGCACGGGGCGTTGGCGTCGATGCACCAGGTCTGGCCGCCGTTCCACCAGCGGTTGGCGCAGTCAGCCTTGGTCTCCGGCCCCAGGCAGCCGAGCTTGAACAGGCAGCCCGGATCCCCCAGGCGCGTGGCAAAGATCTCCTGCTGGAAATCGTGGTAGCGGGGGCAGGTCTCGTGGACCTTGCGGGAGAAGAAAAGCGCCGGCCGGTTCTCCTCCAGGGCCGGCAGCCCCACCTTGACCAGATGGATGACCGAGTGCCAGACCCAGTCCGGATGCACCGAGCAGCCGGGGATATCGATGACCAGCTTGTCGATCTGCCGGCGACGGAAGAACTCCCGGAGGCCCACGGCGCCGGTGAGATTGCCCTCGGCCGCCGGGATGCCGCCATAGGAGGCGCAGGCCCCCACCGCCACCGCAGCGCTCATGGTGGTGGCCGCGGCCTCCAAGAGCTGGGCCAGGGTCTTCTCCCCGATGGTGCAAGCCAGGGGCATGCCGTCCGGGATCGCCCCTTCCAGAGCCAGGACATAGTCCCCGGCCTTGCCGCTCAGATGGCGCTCGATGACCTCCATGGCCAGATGACCGGAGGCGGCGGAAAGGTCGGCGTGGAACACCAGCTGCGAGTAGTCGGTGATGAGGCTGAGCGGCGACGGCGACTGGGCCTGGAGCAGGGAGATGGAGCAGCCGGTGCACGACAGGCCCTGGAGATAGATGAGCTTGGGCACCGCCCGGGGATCCACGGCCTGCAAGGCTGCGGCCACCGGCTCCGGCAGGGCCGGCAGGGCAAAAGCGGCGCTGAGGCTGGCGGCGATTTTGAGAAAGGTGCGGCGGTTCAGCATGGCTCCTCCGCGGTCCGGGCCGGCAGCAGTGACCCCGCCGGCCGGCTGAAAGGGCTGGTCAATGGATGGCGCAGGCCAGGCAGGGATCGAAGGAGCGGACGATGCGGCCGGCCTCGATCTGGGATGGGGGATCCGCCACCCGGGTGCCGATGAGGGCCGATTCCATGGCCCCGGGCTGGCCCCGATCATCCCGGGGCGAGGCATTCCAGGTGGTGGGCACCACGCAGGCGTACTGCTCGATCTTGTGATCCGCCAGGCGGATGTAGTGGAGGAGCGCCCCCCGGGAGGCATCGGTGGCGCCAAAGCCCTCGCCGGTGGCCGGGATCGCGAGATCAGCCATGGTGGGCTGGCCCGGATCCAGGCGCTCGGTCTCGGCCAGCAGGAAGTCGGCGATGACCACGGCCGAGATCGCCCGGCTGGCGTGGCGGCCCAGGACGGAGTTGAAATGGCTGGGCGTGATGCCCAGCTCGGCGGCCAGGCTGTCCACCAGCTTCTTGACGGTCGGGTTGTTGCCCTGGTGGTAGTCCACCAGCACCCGAGCCGCCGGCCCCACCTCCACCATCCGGCCGTCGTAGCGCGGCGCCTTGATCCAGGTGTAGGCCCCGGCCTTGCTCGGCTCCGGATCCAGGGCACTGTCCCGCACCGGCAGGTGGCTGGGGCTCCTGTACCGGGAGTAGAGGACATCCTCGGTGATGCGGCCGAAATCCACCGTCTGCACCTTGCCATCAAGCAGGATCCCCGGGGCAAAGAGCCGCTTGGCACCCGCCTCCGGCCCGAAGGGCAGCAGGCCATAGGACAGGAAGCCACCCTTGGAGGCGCCGATCTCCCAGTACTCCGGGAAGGCCTTGGCCACCGCCAGCACGTCCGGCAGGTACTTGTGGACCAGGAACTCCCGCACCTCCAGGATCAAAGCCTGGTAGGTGGCCACCAGGTCGATGCTCACCGGCTGGCTGCAGCCGCCCGGGAAGATGGCCGTGGCGTGGGGAAACTTGCCGCCGAAGATGGCCGACGCCCGGTTGGCCTTCTGCTCGATGGCCAGGGCCTCCAGGTAATGCTTGAGGGCACCGATGTTGGCCTCGGCATCGGCCAGATACGCCCCTTCCAGCCGGGGCAGGAAGGGGGCGGCGGGAAACGGCTTCTTGGCCGCCAGCTCCGCCGCCACCCAGGCCTTGACCTTGACCAGCTCCGGGTCGGCGCCGGTGTAGCCGAGGATGGCGGTGACGTCCACGAAGTCCAGGGCGGCCAGCTGATAAAAGTGCAGGGGATAGTCGTAGAGGTGGTTGGCGCCCTGGATGAGGTTCTGGAGGATACGGCCGTTGGCCGGCGGGGTGATGCCGAAGGCCGCTTCCTGGGCATAGCAGGAGGCGATGGCGTGGGCATAGGGACAGACGCCGCAGATGCGCTGCGTGATCTGCTGGGCGTCCAGAGGATCCCGGCCCCGGAGGATCTCCTCGAAGCCTCGGAACATTTCGCCCATGCAGCGGGCATCGGTGATGACGTTGTCGGTCACCGTGGTCTGGATGTTGAGATGCCCCTCCAGCCGCGTGACCGGTCCCAGATCGACCTTCATGCCTCGCCTCCTGTTGCCCTTGTCGCGGCCAGAAGAAGCCGCGTCCCCGCCCCCCAGCAGCGTTCATGCTAGCACGAGACAGATCCGCAGCGAAAGAGGGGATCAGCACGGAAGAGCACGGAAGAAACACGGAACAAGCAGCAAGCAACAAACGGCGTCAGCGCGGGGTGGGGATCGGTGGTGGTGGGTCTTCCACGGTCTTGCCGGTGCGGGGTTCGTCTGCGCCCGGGACGATCACGGATGTCATGGCTCCGACACACAGGCCGGGCAGGTGTGTCCCGTCTCACAGAACAAACCTGGAATGCACCCAATCGGGATACATGGCCAGATCGATCTCCTCCCCGATGATCCGGCGCAGGTGGCGCCATGAAGCACCTGGACGGCCTTTGCCCAGGTCGAGTCCCGGTTTGGCCGGCGATCCGTTTGGCTTTGTGCAAGAATGACCCGGTGTTGCGGCGCCGCGCAGCGGACCATCTGCCGCAAGCGGTCAGGTGCCTCGCCACAGGTCTGACTGTCCACCTCCGGACTCGCGTCTCTACGCAAGGATCTCGTCGACGGACCGGACGACGACATACCGCGCCGACGATTCCCGCCCCCCCAGCGCCTTGAAATGCGCCTTGCCGCACTCGATCTTCGCGCTTTCCTTCTCCCGCAAGTCGTCAGTGAACAGGCCGCTCTTCGTCTCCACGACCAGGTAGAGCCGTTCCGCGCCGTTTTTCTCCACGAGTACCGCCCAGTCCGGGTTATAAGGACCCAGAGGTGTGGGCACGGTGAACCAGCCCGGCAGCTTGGCGTAGACCTTGATCGCCTCGTTCTTCTCCAGGCCGTCGGCGAATGCCGCTTCGGTGGCCGAGTCGTAGACCACCTGCTCGTAAACGGACTTCCTGGTCTCGGCGAGCATGTTTCTGAGATAGCCGGTCAGCTCCTCCTGCTCGAAGAGCTCCTGGGCGTAGTAGTGCTCGTCGCCGAGGCGCTGGTACTTGATGCCATCCACGACGGCCAGGCGCTTGCGGCGGTTGATGGCCTCGGCGGCCAGCTCGATGAATGCCTGGGGATTGCGCTTGAAGTCGTCGAGCCGCCCGCTCGCGGTCACCACGCGACAAATGGTGCGGCGGGTGAGCTGGGTTTGATCCTGGAGTTGGGTCAGGAGGTCCGGCAGTTCGATGCCGGCGTCGTCGAGGACGATGGCCTGTGCCCCCTGGCGCTCGCTGGCCTCCACGCCCGCCTTGCCGATGGCGATCTCGGCCTTGCGCCACTGCAGGCGGGTCTTCGGGATCGGGGGCGCGTCGCGCAGAGCCTTGATGCAGCTCTCTACGAGCCTCTCGTTGTCGAACTCCACCCGGTACGTGGTCTTGTGCTTGATGCGGTCCCAGAGCGCCTTGAAATCCGGGCTGTGGAGGATGGCCTGGCGCGGGCGTACCTGGCGCCGCTCGTCGGCGTTCTTGATCTCGAGGCGGCCGGCGAGTTTGCGCAGGATCGGGGTGATCTGGCCGGCCTGAAGCGCGAAGGCCGCCGGGATCTTCACCGCGTCCGCCTTGAGGGCGGTGCGCAATGCATCCTGGACCTTCCCCCGGGAGTCGATATACCCCTGCTCCCGCAGGTGCTCCCAGAGCGCCTTCGAGGGCTCGACGCCCAGCGGCATGGTGCTGCCGTCCTCGGCCGTCACCGTGACAGCGGCAAACTGGTGCGGCTCGACGATGCCGAAGTGGACGCCGGTCTCCTCCTCGATCTCCTTCTGCAGATTGGCGGCAAACTCCTCGTAGCTCTCCGTCGCCACCACGGTGAGGGTGTTCACCTCGAACCCCCGCAGCCGCTGGCCGTCCTGGTTGACGCACAGCCGGAGCCCCCGGCCGATGGTCTGGCGCCGCTCGCGCTCGGTGCGGATGTCGCGGAGGGTACAAACCTGGAAGACGTTGGGGTTGTCCCAGCCTTCCCGGAGCGCCGAATGGGAGAAGATGAACTTGAGCGGCGTCTCGAACGAGAGCAGCTTCTCCTTGTCCTTCATGATCAGGTTGTACGCCTGCTCGGCGGCGTCGCGGCCGGCCTGGTTCCCCTCCTCGGTGTCCACCACCCGCTTCGACCGCTTGTCCACAGAGAAATAGCCGTCGTGGACCTCCGTGGCGGCGCGGGAGAGGTCCACCTCGGCAAAGAGCGTCCGGTAGTCGGGGTGGTTGGCCAGCCGCCGGTACTCCTCCTCGAAGATCCGGGCGTACTCGCCCTGTACCGGGTTGCCGTCGGCGTCGTACTGGCGGTAGCGGGCCACCTCGTCGATGAAGAAGAGCGTGAGCACCTTGATGCCCTGGGGCCGCAGCCGCTTCTCCTTGTCCAGGTGCTCCCTGATCGTGCGCCGGATCATCTCGCGCTGCACGGCCAGCGCACCCACATCGCCCCAGGCCTGCCCGAGGCGCAGGAACTGCTCGCCGCCGGGGAAGCGCAGCTCCATGAGCGCGTCGCCTTTCCTGGCCCGGATCTCCTGCCCGATCAGCACATCCCGGTAGACCGCGCGTCCTGTGGTCTGTTCCAGGTTGTCGAGGGGTTGCACGGTCTTTGTTTGCCGGCGTACCCCTGTGGCTGTCTGGACATCGATCTCAACCTCGGCGCCGAACACCATCTTCCCGCGCAGGACCGGCTTCAGAAAGCGCACATAGGGCCGGTTGTGGGCGTCCTCCACCGTGGCCGCCGCCACCTCGATCTGCTTCACCAGCCGCCGTTCGTAGGCGTCCACCGCATCAAGCCGATAGACCATGTGGTGCTTGTCCGCGTGGGTGGCTGAGTAGCGCAGGGTGCAGAGCGGATTCATGGCGTCGAGCGCCTCCTTGCCCCGCCCCTGGAGGCCGCCGTCCACACTCTGCGGCTCGTCCACGATAACGATCGGCCGGCTGGCCCGAATGAGGTCGATGGGCCTCTCGCCGCCGGTCTTCTCGCTGTCCTTGTAGAGGTTGTTGACGTCCTTCTTGTTGATGGCGCCGACCGTCACCACCATGATCTGGACCTGGGCGCTGGTGGCGAAGTTGCGCACCTGGCCGAGCTTGGCCGAGTCGTAGAGGAAGTACTCGCAGGGCACGCCGGCATAGAGGCCCTTGAAGTGGTCTTCGGTGATCTGGAGGGCCTTGTAGACGCCTTCCTTGATGGCGATGGACGGCACCACGATCACGAATTTGGTGAAGCCGAAGCGCCGGTTGAGCTCGAAGATGGTGCGCAGGTAAACGTAGGTCTTGCCGGTACCGGTCTCCATCTCCACGGTGAAGTCGCCGGAGGCAAGCGTCGCCGACGGGGCCAGACCGTTGCGGATCTGGACGCTGTTCAGGTTCCCCAGGAGCTCGTCGTCCAGGAGGGTCAGGCGATTGCCAAGACCCAGGTTGCTTTCCATGCCAGGCAGAACCGCACCCCCAAGCGCTGACCTGGTAACGGTGAACTCCGTCCGGCAGACCTCCTGGCCCCGGAAGAGGTCGCAGACCGCCTCGATGGCTTGGAGCTGGTAGTCGAGGTTGGGCTCGAAAAGGAGCTTCATGCGGGTGCGTCCAAGGCCGGGCCGGCCACCCAGCCCTTGCGGGCCAGCACCGCGGCGGCAATGCCAATCTGCCGGGGCGTGAACTGCCGCTTGCGCTCGCCCCAGGCGTAGGTCCGTTCCACCACCTCGCCGAGCGGCTTCGCCGTCTCACGGGTCATCACCCAATGGACGCTGGACAAGAGCTCCAGCCCGAAGGGGGATTCGAACCCTTGCACCAGTTCCGCCACCCGCGCGGTCCGTTCTCGGGTGCCCGGGAGACCCGCAAGAAACGCCGCGGCGTCCGCCGCAGCCCCGGGCACCAGGAAGATCGGCTTGGCCGGGGCGTCTCCGCCGTCGGCATAGCCGGCGGTCAGGTGACCCTCGATGGCGTGGAGCACGTGGCGCAGGTTCTCGGCGTACGGGCCGTAAAGGGCGGGCTTGAAGCGCAGCCGCAGCGGCTCTCCCGCCTCCTGCAGGAAATACATGAGCTTGTGCATCTCGAGCAGGGTGACAAACGGGTCGAGCAGCCCGTCGAGGTAGCGGGCCACCAGTTCCACCAGGGCCGCGTGGCCGGCGGTCATGACCGGCACCTCCCGGTTCCGGACCACCACA
The DNA here is from genome assembly GCA_040755095.1 of Thermodesulfobacteriota bacterium. Classification (NCBI taxonomy): domain Bacteria; kingdom Pseudomonadati; phylum Thermodesulfobacteriota; species Thermodesulfobacteriota bacterium. The sequence continues at coordinate 24,259 of JBFMBH010000026.1, read as the reverse complement.
CCCGGCGTCAGCCCTTCCCGCGGCTCGTAGACCACCACGCGCACGTCCGCGAGCCCCGCCAGGGCCGCCTCGACGCGTGGCTTGACATCCTGCCAGGCAAGCCCGCCCAGGCCGCTCCCCAGGGGCGGCAGGGCCACGGACGCGATGCGCCGATCGCGGATCACGGCGGCCAGGGCAGCGAGACCGGCGTCGATGTCCTCGATCCGGCTCTTGCCGCGCCAGTGGCGCTTGGTGGGGAAATTGACGACATAGCGGGGCGGCGTAAGGCGCCCGGTCTCGTACACGAACATCCGCCCCGGCTGCACCTCGCCGCGCCGACAGGCTGCGGCGTACGCCTTGAAGTTCTCGGGGAAGGCCTTTTTGAACTGCAGGGCCACCCCTCTTCCCATCACGCCGACGCAGTTGACGGTGTTGACCAGGGCCACTGCATCGTCCTTCAGGATGTCGCCGGTACGATACTCGATCATGGCTGACACCTCCTCGTCAGGAGTACCAGTCGGGCCGGAGCTCGACGGGCGGCGCTTCACGGCATTCCTTCACGAAAGCTGGGCGACACGCCAAACGGCCGTGGCGAGGTTGGCGAGCTGCCGCTGCCGGGCGTCGAGCCGTTCGGGCGTCCACTCGGCGTTCTCTTCCGCCAGCGTGCGCGTGAGAAGGACGGCGCTCGTTTGCAGCACCGGCCGCTTTTCGGCATAGGGCCGGTTGCCCAGGTCGCGGTTCTTGCCGGTCTCGAGCATCACCATGTTCGCCAGCCGAAAGACGAAGACACCCAAGTCGCGGTCGTGGAACGTATCCCAGCCGACCTCGGGCGATTGGGGAAGGACATGCTCGATGGTGTATGCGGGCGAGTCCGGGTCGAAGTCAATGCCGCCGGCCTGCCTTTCCAGCTTGCCGAGGACGTAGCGCACGATCTTGGCGTTGCGGCTTTGCGTGGTCTTGACGCTCTTCTCGGCGAAGTCGGCGCGGAAGGCATCGTCACCCCGATAGATCGGGCGCAAACCCTCCAACACCTGGGCCAGGGTCGCCGCCTCGCCGCGGTGCAGCTGCGCGGCCACGCTGTGATACACGCGCTCCTGCTCCCCGGTATGCTGGGCGCCGACGACGTTGTAGCGAAAGGCGATCACGACCGTGGCGCGCAGCAGGCCTTCGAAATCGCTGTCGGCGAGCCGGCGCCTGGCTGCCATCAACATCGGGAAGGGTTGGCGCACCGAGAACATACGCAGCTCCTGAGCGCTTTGCCTCCAGGTCGGGGGCCATTGCGCACCCTCCGGCTGGGTGAGCGCCAGGTAGGTGTCGATGTCTTCATCCATGTCGCGGAGCAGCGCGAACACGGCTTCACGGTTCTGGATACGATGACGGATGGTCTTGAACAGTTCCGACTGTCGAGCAAAGCTCTGCCGGCTGTTCCAGTGCATGCGCAGAAAGTCGGGGAAGCTTTCGCTGCCCAGGCGCCCCACCATGGCCTCCCAGCGCCGCTCCAGCTCGTCCATCTGGTGTTGAGTCTCCTGATCCCGCGCCAGTACCGAGAACAGGTAGTTCTTCAGGAGATCGGTGGCCGACAGACGCACCCCGCGCGCGTTCAGGGTTTCGAACACCTTGTAGGCGTTGAGCTCGTCCGCCACGGTGATGACCGTGAAGAAGAGCTTGTCGCTCATGGTCTCGACGAACTGGGCGAGCGCCACGCCGGGGTCGATCTGGCCCTTGACGTGCTCGCGCAGGCGCCGCTCGAGCCATTCGAAGGCCTTGCGCATGGCATGGGTCGAGGCGGGAAAACCGCGCTGCGGCAGATGATCGGCCAGGGGCACCAGGTAATCGCGGTAGTAGGGATCGTTGTTGCGGTTCAGCGAGAGCTTGTTCCGCGCCGTAAGGGTTACCGGGTCGAGGTAGCCGATGTAGCTGGCCCGCAACTGGTCGAGCCGCTTTTGATTGGCCGCGGCGTGCCCGCCTTCGGCCGCGGACCTCTTGAGCAGGCGCATGGTAGCCAACGCGATGAGGCTGATGGTCGTCAGGCGCTGCTGGCCGTCGATGACCTCGAAAACGCGGTTGTCCGTGGTTCGCAGGACCAGATAGCCCATGTAATGGGCCGGCTCGCCGTCGGCGGGCAAGGTGCCGAGGATGTCCGCCCACAGGTCCTCCCATTCTTCCTCGCCCCAGGAATAGTCGCGCTGGAAGCGCGGAATCAAGTAGGTCAGGCCGTTGCCGAGGAGCTGCCGATAGGTACGGTTTTCCGTGTTGAAGTTGGTCGCGGCCATGTTCTACCCCCCTCACAAGCTCCGCACGTTGGCGATGCCGTGCTGCTCCAGGATCGCCGCCAGGTTGGTCTTGGCCACGTCGTCGGCGAAGGCGCTGTCCCGGAAGACGCAGGTGGTGTCCCCGGCCGGCGCCAGCGCCCGGTGCCAGTCCACGATGCCCTGCGCCAACGCCTCCACCTCGCCCCGCTCGATCCGTGTGGCGAGGCAGGCCATGAGCACGCCACCGCCCACCGCATGCACGTCCTTGCCGGCGACTGTGCGCTTCTCCATCGGCACGCACAGGTCAAGGCCGAGCTTGAGCAACAGCTCGTAGAGCACGTCCATCTCGGTGCGACCGGGCTTCAGGTGCTCCACGGCGTCGAAGAGTGTCTTGGTGAGGTCGTCGCGGTCGGGGTCCCAGGCGCGGATGTTGCTGGAGTCGAGCTTGAAGACGCGAAAGCCGAGGTCGCCAGCGAACGTCGGATTCTCGGCTTTGATCTTCTTGGCGGCGCGGCGGAGGCGCTCCTTTGCAAGGTCAGCGATCGATGGGAAATCGGTGCGCCCCGTCGGCTCCTGCAGCTGAACCAAAACAAACCGCCGGCGGCCACCATTACGTCTATTCAGATCCCACACCGCATCTCCCATGGTCGCGCTGCCAGCGAAGAAGTCCAATATGATGTCATCGCCCCTAGAGGCAACGGCTGCCAACCCTCTGATCAGAGACACGGGCTTCGGATATTCCAGCAGTTGCTGGCCCAGGAGTTCGCGCAGCTCCTTTGTACCTTCCTGATTGAGCCCAGCCGTCAATGAAACCACGCACGATGAGTCGTCATCGGCGACACTTCCCCTCTGTTCCATCCACGTTGAGACAGGATTTGTCTTGGCGTTGTTTCCTTCCTCGAATCGCGTCTTGAAGCGCGGGCGTGACATCCGACCGTTCGGATTGTCATCAGGCCAGATGATGTTGTCGTCATCAATTTGCCTTTGCATCGTCAAAGGCTCAAATCTCCATACCCTCTCGTTCGGGGGCCAATATTCCGATCTTGTACGAGGGTTTCTGATGGCGTAAAACTGGTTCGGACGCATCTCTTTCGTCATTCCCACGGTCAAATCAGTGCTTCGGAAGCGGCCGAGGCGATCCTCAAACGGGAAATCGGTCTCTTGACGAGCGAAACCAAAGAGATGTACGGAGTCGAGGTGTTTCGCATAGCCAACAACATACTCATGATCTGGGGAGATCGGGGTATCGCGCATTCCGGTTGCCATGCGCCTTCGGCGTACGAAATTTGCAAGGAAGTTCTCTTCACCGAAAATTTCGGCGCATAGCTTTCGGAGATTATCGATCTCTGCATCATCGATACTGATGAGTATCAGTCCATCATCTCGAAGAAAATTTCTGGCCAGCCGCAGCCGCGGGTACATCATGTTCAGCCAATCCGTATGAAACCGCCCACTCGCCTCGGTGTTGCTGCTGATCTTCCTCCCGCCCTCCACCTGCCCCGTCAGCTCCAGGTAGTTCTTGATGCTGTCCTGGAAATTGTCGGGGTACACAAAATCCTTGCCCGTGTTGTACGGCGGGTCGATGTAGATGAGCTTCACCTTGCCCGCGTAGCTCTTCTGCAGGAGCTTCAGCACCTCCAGGTTGTCGCCCTCGATCATCAGGTTCTGCGTGGTGTCCCAGTCCACGCTCTCTTCAGGACAGGGCCGCAGCGTGCCGGTGGAGGGGGTGAGCGCAAGCTGGCGGGCGCGGCGCTTACCGTGCCAGTTGAGGCCGTACTTCTCGTCCGCGTCGGTGACAGTCGCATCACCCACCAGCGCCTTGAGCACGTCCACGTTCACGGCGACGCCGTCCGGGCCTTCGGTGACCAGCTCCGGGAAGAGCGCCTTCAGCCGCTCGATGTTGTCGGCGACAAGATCGGGCGAGCGGGTCTCGGGGTCGTTGGCGGTCAGTTTCTTCATCGTCATCCCAATCCTCAGAGTCGCGCAAGCGCCGCCGTTTTGGCAGCCTCGGCGCGTTTCAGCTCCAGGTTCAGCTCCACCTGCCGCGCCATCTGCTTCTCCTTGGCCGCCACCACCCGCAGACGCGCTGCCTCAGCCTCCAGGCGGGCATAATCCCGGAGCGCCTCGCGGCGAGCGGTCCGGCTCTCGGGTGCGGGCAGCATCTCGAATCGTCCTGTTCGGCGCGCGGCCTCGAGCGCCAGCACCGTGTCAATCCACCCCTGATAAAGCGCGAGGAGCGAGGCCCGGGGCTGCTGGCCGAGGGCGAGGGCTGCCGCGAACGCGGTCCCGTGGGGCTCTCCGTCGCGCGGGACGCCCGCAGAGACGAGGTCGCCGTCGAGCACGGTTTTCCCGGCCTGGCCCTGGGACCAACGCTTGTGCGCGAGCGACAGGTTCAGGCGGTCACCCAGCTCGGTTACGGCGAGCACCGGGTACGGCACCGCCCGGTGCAGCAGCTCGATGAGCCGGGGCGCCTTGGCCGCGGCCCGGAACGCCAGCCGAAGCACCGCGATCTCCAGGTACTCGCGGCCCTCGTCCCGGTACGCGGCCACGCCGATGGTGGTGGGCTTCAAGGCCGCCACCCACTGGATCTGCTCGATCCCATCGTTGATGCGGCGCTTGTCGGCAGCGGTGGGCGCGCCGTGCTCCAGGAGCAGCGTCTTCGGCACCCGGCGGTCCACCCGCGCGGTCGCGGGAAGATCAAGCGCGGCAATGACCTCGTCGCCGGTCATCCGAAGGCCTCTGGCAGGATCACGAGGTAGGCCACCACCTCGAAGTCGTCGATGCCGGCGAACTCCCCGGCCAGGGCGAAAGTACCGCCGGGCGCAAACAGGCTCGCCACCGCGCGCTCCTCGCTCTTGCCGACCACCGCGGCCACCGCGGCGGCAAGGAGCCTTTGGGCGTGGCGCATATCCTCGCCGTCCCTGGTCGTCTTGTCGAAGCGGGCGCCGGCGCCGGCGTCGGGCAGATCGCGGCCGAGACAGAGCCGCTTCAGGCGGTCGAGGATCTGCTTGGCCTGCGAGTAGGGCAAGAGCACCGTGCCGTCATCGCCCACGTGGACCAGGTAGTGCGGGGCGAGGGGATAGCCGCCTTCCGGGAGGCGCGCCGCCGCCTCGCCTTCCGCCCGCAGGCAAAAGACGATGCCGGGCGGGACCTCGGCATCACTGCTCGTCGTGACCGCAAAGGTGCCGAGCGGTGAGGCCTCCAGCATGCCGGGGTGCGCCTTGCGGAACTCGGCGAGGTCGATGCGGAAGTCGGTGAGGGTGAGATCAGCGATGGAGACGCCGGAGGAAAGATCCTCGAGATCGATCACCGCGTCCTGGAGCTTCAGAAGCTGCTTGCGGCGGTACTCGAGGTCGTTCATCTGGTTGCCGGACTGCTGTTCGATCAGGTTCTCCTCGCCGGTGGCCGAGATGTCGAGGAGCACCATGCGGCCGCTGACGCGCTGTTCCAGGTTGATGTACTCCTCAAGCTCCATGTTGGGCCAGAAATTGACGAGTTGGATACGCTCGTTCGGCGAGCCGATGCGGTCGATGCGCCCGAAGCGCTGGATGATGCGCACCGGGTTCCAGTGGATGTCGTAGTTGACGAGCCAGTCGCAGTCCTGGAGGTTCTGGCCCTCCGAGATGCAGTCGGTGGCGATGAGCAGATCGAGGTCGCCGTCGGCGGCGAGGTCCTCCGGCCGCTCTTTTGAAAGGGGCGCGAAGGCGGTGAGGATCGAGGCAAGGTCCCGGCGCAGCTGCGGCAGGGTCGTCTGGTTGCCGCCGGTGCCCGTGACGAGGGCGCTCTCCAACCCGAGGCTCGCCTTCGCCCAGGGGGCGAGCTGGCCGTAAAGGTAACGGGCGGTATCCGCGAAAGCGGTGAACACGATCACCTTGCGGTTGACCCCGTTGATCGGGTTTCGGCACTTGTCCGTGATCACTCGCCTAAGCGCCGCCAGCTTGGCATCGCGCCCGGCGCTGATCGCGCGGACCGCGGCCGCCAGCGTCGCCAGGCGGTTGCGGTCTTCCAGGAGGTCCTGCCGCCAGCGCACGAGGTCCACGTCCTGAAGGAGCACCTTGACCTTGCGGCCGACGAGGAGGCTCTCGAAGGCAGGGTCTTCGATGTCGATGTCCTCGATGTCGGTCTCTTCCAGCTCCCCCGCCTGCGCCTCGATGCGGGCAAGGGTTGCCTCCACATCCCGGAGCTGCCGCTCGACGGTCAACGCGAACGAAACGACCGAGCTCTCCATGCGCTTGAGGACGTTCACGCGAAGGAGGTGGATCAGGCTCTCCTCGCGGTCCACCTGGCGGAAGAAGCCGGTGCCACCCTTCACCTCGGTGCTGTACTTCTGGTCGTAGGCCTCCTGCTTGTGGGGCAGCACGTAGCGGAGGGGCGCGTAGGCGGCGAGGTTCAGGCGGCGGATCTCGAGGTTGATCGCCCGGATGGCGGGAAAAGCGCCCTGAAGATCCACGTCGGCCTTGATGTTGATCGGCTTCAGGCGATCCGGGAAGCGCCCGGTCTCGGCGAGCCCGTAGTACTTCTCGATGTGCTTCCGCGAGCGGGCGATGGTCAGCAGGTCGAGCAACGTGAAGTAGTCGAACCCCAGCATCTCGATCAGGCGGCTGGGTGAGCGCTCCGCGTCATCGAGATCGAGCCAGCGGTTGAACTGCTTCTGTGCCAGGCGGGTCGTGCTGTCGATGCTGCCGATGCCGTGCTCCAGCAATGCGGTGTCATCGCCCTCCGTGGCGAACACGATCTGGTTACGCAGGTCCGCCATCCGGTTGTTCACGGGCGTGGCGCTGAGCATGAGTACCCGGGTCTTCACGCCCTCGCGGATGATCTTGCGCATGAGGCGGTCGTAGCGCGTCTCGCCGCCCTTCTGGGGCGTCCGTTTGTTGCGGAAGTTGTGCGACTCATCGATCACGACCAGGTCGTAGTTCCCCCAGTTCACGTGCGCGAGGTCGATATCGCCCGAGAGGCCGCCGTCGCGAGAGAGATCGGTATGGCTCAGGACGTCGTAGTTGAAGCGGTCGGAGGCCAGAATATTGCGGCGATCGTTGGCCTTGTAAAGCGTCCAGTTGTCGCGCAGCCGCTTGGGGCAGAGAACCAGCACCCGGTCGTTGCGCAGTTCGTGGTACTTGATGATCGCCAACGCCTCGAAGGTCTTCCCAAGGCCCACGCTGTCGGCGATGATGCAGCCGCCGAAGCGGTTGAGCTTGTCGATGGCGCCAACGACCCCGTCGCGTTGGAACTTGTAGAGTTTTTTCCACACCACGGTGTTGCGGATGCCCGTGGCCGACTTGACGATCTGCTCCTCGTCGAGTGCGTCGCCCTGCGTGGAGAAAAGGTGATGGAGGACGAGGGTATATATCAGGTAGGGAGCACGGTGGCGCGCGATGCTCGCAAGCAGCCCGAGCAGTCCCTCCTTGGCGGCCGGCGTGTCCGGCAGGCCCGCCCACTGCGCATCGAACCACTGGGCCAGCATCCCGGCTTCCTCGGGTGTCTCGGAGGCCTGAATGATGCCCAGGGGGTTGCCCGGCGCGAGCCCGAGGCCGTCTGTGGTGAGGGCGATGGCCCCCAGGAGAGCTTGCACGGGCTTGTTGGACTGCTCGCGGATGACCAGGGCTCCCTGTGGAACCCCACTCCGGGCGACACAGACCTCAGCGCAGTTGCTTATCCAGGTATGGAGTCGCGCCGCGAGCCATCGGGACTGCATTCGATTGCGAATGGGACGATCAGCGCTTGAGCCGAGCAGGGTGTGGCCGTCCAGGTCCGCCGGCAATACCAGTCGACACGTCGGAGCGCGGCGGAGTCCCGCGAAGAGCTCGCCGCAGGCGAAGATGGACAGGGCCGGGGTGACCGCATCGATGCGACGGCCCTGCTGCAGTTGCGGTCGGATGATGTCGGCGACCCGGTCACTGCCGGTATTGCGGACGAGTTTCAACCCGTTACCCTCCTCGTGCCCGTCCTGCGCCGCACGGGGTGCCCAGCATCTTCATGGCCTGTATATGCAAAGATGCATGCACCTTGTCAACATCCGCCCAGCAGAGAGGGACGGGCAGGGCCGGCCGCCTCAGGAAGAGTGCCTGGGCGGCCCCTCACTGGCCGCTGCCGGGATGGAGATGCTCCCAGATGACCTGGGCCAGGGCAGGGCCGATGCCGGCCACCGCGGCCAGCTCCGGGACGCTGGCCCGGGTCACCGCCCGCAGGCTGCCCAGCTGGCGCAAGAGGGCGGTGCGCCGGGAAGGCCCTACTCCGGGGATGCGGTCCAGGGGCGAGGCCAGGCGTTGCCGGCGCCGGAGGCGGCGATGCAGGCTGATGCCGAAACGGTGCACCTCGTCCCGGATCCGGGCCAGGTAGAGGAGCACCGGCTGGTGGCCGGGCAGCATGAGGGGCAGGGCGCTACCCGGGCGGTAGAGCTTCTCCCCCTCCTCGGCCCGCTCCTTGGCCATGGCCACCAGGCCCACGACGGCCGTCAGGCCCAGCTCGGCCACTGCGGCGGTGGCCGCAGCCAGCTGGGTGCGACCGCCGTCCACCAGCAGGAGGTCAGGCAGGTCCCCGGCCGACCGCAGGCGCCGCCGCACCACCTCGCCGATCATCGCCGGATCGTCGGGCCCGGTGACGCTCTTGATGCGGTAGTGGCGAAAGCCCTTCTTCCAGGGCTCGCCATCCACGAAGGCCACCAGGGCGCCCACCGCCTGCTCGGCGCCCAGGTTGGAGATGTCCACCGCCTCGATCCGGGAGGGCGGGGCCGCCAGGCCCAGGGTCTGCCGCAGCCCTTCCGCCAGGGCCTGGCCCGCGACCCGGCGGCTGGCCTCCTCGGTCAACAGCTGCTCGGCGTTGGCGGCGGCCAGATCCAGAAGCTGCCGCCGCTCGCCCCGCTTGGCCACCACGAGCCGCACCCGGCAGCCGGCCAGATCGGCAAGCCAGTCGGCCAGCAGACCCTGGTCGGTGGGCGGGATCGGCAGCACGATCTCGGCCGGCACCGGCCGCTCGTTGCCGTAATACTGCTGGAGCACCGCGGCCAGGATCTCGGCGTCGGTGCCCACCGGATCGAGCAGGGAGAAGGTCTCCCCGCCACTGACCGCACCGGAGCGCACCTGCAGCATCGCCACCGCCACGATCCCTGGCCGCCGCACCAGGGCCAGCGCATCCTGATCCCCGCAATGGCTCGCCACCACCCGCTGCCGCTCCAGGGTGGTGGCGATGGCCTGGAGCCGATCCCGCAGCCGGGCGGCGGTCTCGTAATCCAGGGCTGCGGCGGCCTGCTGCATCTGGGCCCGCAGGCTCGCCACCAGCTCCTGGTTGCGGCCTTCCAGAAACAGCAGCACCTCCCGCACCATGGCCTGGTAGTCTTCGGCGCTCACCTTGCCGTGGCAGGGCGCCGAGCAGCGGCCCAGCTGGTGGTTGAGGCAGGGCCGGTCCCGGGGGGCCAGTTGGCTGCCCCGGCAACGGCGCAAGGGAAAGAGCCGGTTGAGCAGACGCACCGTCTCCCACATGGCCGCCGGCGAGGCGAAGGGCCCGAAGTAGCGGCTGCCGTCCGGCACCCGCCGGCGGGTCATGACCAGGCGGGGGAAGGCCTCGGTCACCGTCACCTTGAGAAGAGGATAATTCTTGTCGTCCCGCAGAATGACGTTGTAGCGGGGCCGGTGGCGCTTGATGAGGCTGGCCTCCAGGATCAAGGCCTCCTTCTCGGTGGCGGTGACCATGGTCTCCACCAGCTGCACCCGGGCCAGAAGCGCCCCGGTCTTGCCGCTGCCGGCAGCGCGGGCATAGCTGGCCAGCCGCTTCCGGAGGTCCCGGGCCTTGCCGACATAGAGGACCGTGCCGCCGGCATCCCGCATCAGATAGACGCCGGAGTGGTGGGGGGCCTGGGCGATCAGCTCGGAAAAGGACACGGCGGGCGTCACCAGGGCGGCCGGCGGAGGGCGGCTCCGGCCCGCCGCCGGGCGATCGGGATCACTCTCCGGCGGGGGGACGAACGAGCTCGATAGACAGGCCCGGCCAGGCCTCGAGCGCCGCCAGGAGTCCGGGCAAGGAGATGGGCCTGGCGAGGCCGGCCGTGCATCCCAGCTCCTCAATGGCCTGGCCGGGCTGGTCGCCGCCGGCGTCCGCCAGCAGCAGGATCGGGATGCGCTGCCGCTCGGCGCCGGCCCGGATGACGGCCAGGGCCTGCGGCTCGTCCAGCCCCGTCAGGCCCCGGTCCAGCAGGATAAGGCCGGGCCGCAAGGCCGGCTCGGGTGGCCCCTGGTCGGCCGCGGGCTGGAGAAGGCGGGCCAGCTCGGCGGCATCGGACACGGTGACCAGCTCGTTGGCCAGTCGCGCCTGGCGCAGGGTCTCGCGCGCTGCCCGCTGCTCCTCGTCGCTGGCACCGGCCAAAAGGATGCTCAGGGGCCGCTCCCGGAGATCGCTGCCGGCCGCGGCCGCAGGGCCGGCGGCCGGCAGCGCCGGCAGCGCTCCCCCGGCCCGGGCCAGGACCGCGGGCGAGGCGGCCCCCGGGGGCTGGGCCGGGGAGAAGAAGCGCACCACCTCGCCGGCTGGCAGCGGGGTGCTGATCAGGTAGCCCTGGATGACGTCGCAGCCCTGCTCGACCAGAAAGCCCAGCTGCTCCACGGTCTCGACACCCTCGGCACAGACCTCCATGCCCAGATGCCGGGCCATGGCGATGATGACGTTGATGATGGCGGTGTCCTCGGGCCGCTTGGCCAGGTCCCGCAAGAAGGAGCGGTCGATCTTGAGCGCGGTCAGGGGGAAGCTCTTGAGATAGCTCAGCGATGAATAGCCGGTGCCGAAATCGTCCAGGCTGATCCGCACCCCCATGGCCTTGAGGCGCTCCAGAACCTGCCGGCTGGCCGCCAGGTTCTGCATCATGATGCTCTCGGTGATCTCCAGCTCCAGGGAGGCCGGTGCCAGGCCCGAGGCCGCCAGGGCCGCGGTCACGGTCTCCTCCAGCCCCGGCTGCCGGAACTGCTGGGAGGACAGGTTCACCGACACCCGCACCGGCGCCCAGCCCTCCTCGTGCCAGCGCTGGCCTTGACGACAGGCGGCATGCAGCACCCAGTCGCCCATCGGCACAATCAGGCCGGTCTCCTCGGCCAGGGGGATGAAGCGGGCCGGGGGAACCAGGCCCAGCCCCGGATGGCGCCAGCGGAGCAGGGCCTCCACCCCCACCAGCCGGCCGGAGGCCAGGGCCACCTGGGGCTGGTAGAAAAGCTCCAGCTCCTCGCGCTCCAGGGCCCAGCGCAGCTGGCTTTCCAGCACCAGCCGCTGCATGGCGCTGGAGTTCATGGACTCCTTGTAGAACTGGTAATTGTTCTTGCCCAGCTCCTTGGCATGGTACATGGCCGTGTCGGCGTTCTTGAGGATGCCGTCCACGGTGTCGCAGCCCTCGTCCTGGGGGTAGCAGGCGATGCCGATGCTGGCCGAGACGAACAGCTCGTGGCCGTTGATGCGGAAGGGCAGGGCAATGGCATCCCGCATGCGCTGGGCGACCCGGGCCGCATCGTGCACATCCCGCAGCTCGGTGAGCAGGATGATGAACTCGTCGCCGCCCAGGCGGGCGACCGTCGTTTCCTCGCCCTCCTGGCCGAGGCGGGCCAGGGTGTCGCTCCCCCGCAGGCATTCCCGCAAGCGGCCGCCGGTCTCCTGGACCAGCTGGTCGCCCACCCCGTGGCCCAGGGTGTCGTTGATGCGCTTGAAGTTGTCGATGTCCAGGAGCAGCACCGCGGCGGTGCGCCGGTAGCGCCGGGCCTGGGCCAGGGCTGCCTGCAGCCGATCCCGGAACAGGGTCCGGTTGGGCAGCCCGGTCAGGCCGTCGTAGTAGGCCATGGACAGGATCTGCGCCTCGGCCTGCTTGCGCTCCATGGCGTAGCGGATGGCCCGGCCCAGCAGGGGGAGGTCGAGCTGGTCTTTCACCAGACAATCGGCGGCACCGGCCTCGATGGCCCGGCGGGCGGTGACCTGATCATCGGTGTCGGCCAGGAGGATGACCGGCGCTGGGCTGCCCTGCTTGTGCACCAGGTCCAACAGGTCGAGGCCCTGGCCCTTCCCGGACCGGTAGCCCAGAAGATAGAGGTCGTGCTCCTGGCGGGCGATGGCCTCCCTGGCCTGATCGAAATCCGCCAGCCAGGTCAGATCGCAGGCCAGGCCGGGCAGCTGGGCCAGGAGGCCGGCGATGGGACGACAGTCACCCTCCTCGTCGTCCACCAGGAGGATTCGGTAGCAGGAGGGGCTCATGGCATGGCCGCTGTCAGCTGGGGGTAGCCGGGACATTCTTCCGCCAGTATAGGGCAGATGCAGCGCCATCGTCCACGCTTGTCGCAGGCCGAGCCGCCGGGGGCGCGGCCCGGGCGGTCAACGGCTCCAGCGCAAGCGCTGCAAAGGGATGCCGGCCTTCTCCATAGCGGTGATCACCCGGTGCGCCAGCCGGTCGGTGAGGCCGCGGTGGAACAGCCGCAGGTACAGCCGCAGCACGGTTTCCCTCCGGCCATAGTTCCGGTCGATCTCCACATAGACCGTCTCCAGGCCCAGGTTGGCCAGGACGGCCAGCACCTGGGGAATCTCCACCTCGGCCGCCGTCTCCAGGGTCAGGGTCCGGTAGGAGACCTTGGGATACCAGCGCTCCAGGTACTGGAGGAAGACCAGGGCCAGGAGGGCGAGCGCGGTGGTGGCGATCGCCAGGATGGGCCGGCCGGCGCCGGCCGCCATGCCCACCGCGGCCACGATCCACAGGCAGGCCGCGGTGGTGAGGCCGCGGATGGTGAGCCCCTCCTTGATGATGGTGCCGGCGCCCAGAAAGCCAATGCCCACCACGATCTGGGAGGCGACGCGGGCCGGATCGGCGAAGGCGGGCAGGCCCGAGGCCGTTGGCCGCAGGGCGGCCTGGCCGGGGATCAGCTCGGAGAGGATCGTGAACAGGGCAGCGCCAGCCGCCACCAGCAGATGGGTGCGCAGGCCGGCCGCTCGGCCGTGCATGTCCCGCTCGATACCGATCAGGCCACCCAGGACAGCGGCCAGGAGGATGCGGCCCATGAGGCTTGGCAGCAAGGGGTCCAGGTTGGTCAGCATGGAGGTCATGATCCCCTGTTAACGGTTGGCGGCCTGGTGCCAAGCGGCCAGCAGCGCCGCCAGCAGCTCCTCCCGCAGGTTCTCGGTCTGGTTCAGCATAAGGACCACGCTCACCAGATCGTTGCCATCCCGGAAGTAGCCGGCGTAGGAGTACACACCCCGGAGGGTGCCGGTCTTCAGGAGCTGGCCGTGGGCCTCCGGCAGCAGGAGGGCATAGGGGCGAAAGGCCTCCAGGACCACGGCCATGGCGGCCGGGGTGACAGCGTTCTGCCGGGAGAGCCCCGAGCCCTCCTCCAGACGGATGGCCGGCACGGCCAGCCCCCAGCGCTCCCGAAGCACGGCGGCCACGGTCCGCTGGCCCTTGGCAAAGGTGGCCGGCAGGCCCTCCCGGACCACGCCGCACTGGAGGAAGAGCTGATTGGCCACCAGGTTGTTGGAGTAGGCCAAAAGGCCCTGGACCGTGCCGGTGAGGGCCGGCTGGCTTTCATAGTCGAGCAGCAGCCTGGCCGGCTCCAGCAGCGTCCCCTGCCGGATGACGCCCCGGCGCCGGATGCCGGCCTGGGCCAGCAGGGCGTCCAGCAGCTGGCCGGCATGGCGGAGCGCTTCTCCCGGCCGGCGGCTGACGTTGAGCCGATGGCGGCCGGGCGGCAGCCCCTGGCTCAGCTCGGCCATCATCGGCAGATCCGGGGTCTCGGCCTCGGCGGAGCGGACGTGGCCGGCGGCTGTCTTCTCCAGGGCGACGGTGTTGAAGTTGAGCACCAGGGCGCCGCAGGCGGCATCGTACGGGTTGAAGCTGCCCTCGGCCCCATCGGTGGGCCCCACCTGGAAGGCGCTGGCATCCAGCACCAGGTCCTGGTAGGAGGCCAGACCGAGAGCGGCCAGCCGGGCCGCGGCCGCCGCCACCTCCCGCGAGGTGAGGCCCGGATCCCCCAGGCCGCGGACGATGAGATGGCCGGCCCCGTCCTGGAAGAACTGGGTGTGGAAGTGGAAGTCCGGGCCGAGCAGGGTGAGAGCGACCAGGGAGGTGGCGATCTTGAGGATGCTGGCCGGCACCAGGGCCTGGTCAGGGTCCCGGGCCAGCACCGGGTGGTCGGGCGGCCCGACCAGGAAGCCCGCCCGGGTCAGACGGCTGTCCAGGGCGGCCGGCAGGTGCACGGTTGCGGCGGGCAGCGGGCCGGGCAGGAGGAGGAAGAGCGCCGCCGCGACCAGGGCCAGCGCCAGCCAGCGGCCGGCGCGGCCCCCTGACAGCCTGCGCCGGCCTGTGGTATCCTGCCGCCGTTCGCCGCTCTTCGACCCCATCGCTTCCTTAAGCTTCCACCCCCTGATCGAGGACCAGCCCATGAGCCAAGCCCTGAACGAGCGCCTTGCCACCACCGACTGCCTGTGGCGGCTGGAGGATCTCTACCATGATTCTGCCGACCCGGCCATCCCCCGGGATATCGAGTGGTGCCTGGGGGAGGCGGCCGCCATCCGCGCCCAGTGGGCCGGCCGCCTGGATGGTCTGTCCGGGCCGACCTTGGCCGGTCTGGTCGCCCGCCTGGAGGCCCTGGCCGTGCGTCTGGGCCGGCTGTCCTCCTTTGCCTCCCTGCGTTTTGCGGTGGCGGCCAAGGATCAGGCGGTAGCTGCCTTCCTGCAGCGCATCCGGGAGAAGGCCAGCGAGGTTTCCCGGGAGCTGGTCTTCTTCGAGCTGGAATGGGCGCGCCTGGACGACGAGCGGGCGGCCGCGCTGCTGGCCGATCCGGCCACGGCGGGCTGCCGCCACCATCTGGCCAACCTGCGCCGCTACCGGAGCCATCTCCTGTCCGAGGCCGAGGAGGGGATCCTCCTGGCCAAGGCGCCGGTGGGCCGGGGCGCCTGGACCACCCTCTTCGAAAAAGTCCTGGGCCACCTCGTTTTCGGTCCCCAGGGCCGCACCGAGGAGGAGGTGCTGGCCGATCTCTACCACCCGGAGCGGCCGAAGCGGGCCGCCGCCGCTGATGAGCTTACCGCGGGCCTCAAGGGCCAGCTCCACATCCTGACCCACATCTTCAACACCCTGCTGGCGGACAAGATGCTGGACGACCGGCTGCGCCGCTACCCCACCTGGCTCGCCTCCATGAACCTGGACAACGAGCTTTCGGACCGGACCGTCGAGGTCCTGGTGACCGCGGTGCAAAGCCGGTTCGACATCCCGGAGCGGTACTACCGGGCCAAGGCCAGCCTTCTGGGCCTGCCGGAGCTTTGCGACTTCGACCGCTACGCCCCGCTGCCGCATCTGCCCACCGTGGAGGTCCCGTGGCCGGAGGCCAGGGCCATGGTGCTGGAGGCCTTCCAGGGCTTCTCTCCGGAGATGGGGGCGCTGGCCCGCCGCTTCTTCGACGAGGCCTGGATCCACGCCCCGGTCCTGGACGGCAAGCGCTCCGGCGCCTTCGCCCACCCGGCCATCCCGGAGGTGCACCCGTACATCCTGGTCAACTACACCGGCAACCTCCGGGATGTCTCCACCGTGGCCCACGAGCTGGGCCACGGCGTGCACCAGCTCCTGGCGCACCGCCAGGGCTATTTCCAGAGCCAGACGCCCCTGGTGCTGGCCGAGACCGCCTCGGTCTTCGCCGAGCTTCTGGTCTTCCGCGCCCAGCTGGCGCGTCTGACCGCACCCCGGGAGCGGCTGGCCTTCATCGCCCAGAAGCTGGAGTCGATCTTTGCCACCGTCTTCCGGCAGGTGGCCATGCACCGGTTCGAGGCCCGGGTGCACGAGGCCCGGCGGGCCGAGGGCGAGCTGACCAGCGAGGCCATTGCCAGCCACTGGCTGGCCACCCAGGAGGAGATGTTCCGGGGCAGCGTGACCCTGCGGGAGGATTACGGGATCTGGTGGTCCTACATCCCGCACTTCCTGCACACCCCAGGCTATGTCTACGCCTACGCCTTCGGCGAGCTGCTGGTCCTGGCCCTCTACGCCCGCTATCAGGCGGAAGGCCCGGCCTTCGTGCGCCGCTATCTGGGGCTCCTGGCCGCCGGCGGCAGCCGCTCGCCCTATGAGCTGGCAGGGGATTTCGGCATCGACCTCGACGACCCGGCGTTCTGGCAGGGAGGGCTCGCCATCATCGAGGGCATGCTGGCGGAGATGGAGGCGCTGCAAGCCGGACTGGCTTGAGGGCTGACGGTCCTGCTTGCTCCGGCCGGCAGGGACAAACGGCGGCCGCAGTAGGGGGCGGGGGTGACCAGGAGCGGAGGCGCGCCTAGCCCACGGACACCGGCATGAGTCGCAGGAGCGGCACCGCGGTCTGGACCCCCACGGTGTAGTGGTCCCGGGTGCGGGTGATCCAGCGCACCCGGCAGGCCACCTCCTCGGTCTTGGCACCGCGGCAGCTCAGGATGATCTCCTCGTTGGGCTGGTGCGCCGTGTCGGCCAGGATGCGTGCCCCGTACCGGCTGACATCCACCAGCTGACCGAAGTGGTGGAGCCGGCCGGCAAAGAAGTCTTCCTCGTGGGAGGTGGAGTACATCACGTCGATGGCGGTCTTGTACCGGGGATATTGCCGCTTGTCCCGAACCAGCATGGCGCACCTCCCTCCAAGAGTCCGAACCCCGCGTGGCTGTCCGCTCTGCTCCACCAAAGGAGAGAGCCCACCCTGCGGGCAGCTTACCAGGCCGGCATCCGGAAGGCAAGGTCAGGGCAGAGCTGGCTTGGAATCCGGCAGGTCTGTCTGGCCGGCCGGGGCCAGGCCGCAGCGGGCTGCCGGGCCGAGCTTCAGAATCTCGAGGCGCAGGGTGCCAAGGCGCCATTCCCGGCCCGTTCGGGTCTTCAAGCCCTCTTCATGCAACAGGGTCAGGATACGGGCGGCGGGCGTGCCCTTCGCCAGCTCCCGGCAGATGAGCTGCAGGGCGTTCTCGAACTGTTCCCGGTAGATCCGTTTCACCGGCTGCAAGGGAGCGGCCGGCTGGCACGCCAGCGGGCGAGTCATGACCCCTGGTGCCATGGCCTCAGGCGCCGGCCTGCTGAAGGCTGGACACGCGGCATCGCAGCGCGCCCGGAACCGGTTGCCTTCCCGGCCGCAAGCAAACGGCAGCTCGCTGCGGTATACGTACTGGACGATGGACTTCGTGCTGTGGCGGATGGCAGCGGGAGTCGAACGGGAGATCGGCCGGAGGATGGCCACGGCATAGTCGGTGAGCCAGCTCCGGCAGACGTCTTGGGGCAGGCCAGTCTCCCTGCACCAGGAGGCCAGGTATTGAGTGACCTCGTAGCGCAGGGGAGGGCAATCCGGCGGCGGGAAGCGGGATGGCTGCACCCCCCCGGCCGCCAGATCGGCGATGCACGGAAAGATGGCCTCCTCGCCGCCTGCGCCCAGGAGGTCGATCAGGTCGTTCAGGAAATCGGTCATGATCGGTACCGAAGGAGAAGCATGGTGGAAGGCACCGGAACCGGTGTCACTTCCTCGAATCGGATGTTATCGATTGGAACGCTCGCGCCGCCCGATGGATTGGCGTCACCGGCAGCGACCCGGTGGCTGGAAACGAGCCCGGTGATGAAAGCCGGGACGGTCGCACTCCGCCCAAGGGCCAAACACGAAGAGGGGGTGGTGTCTCGATGAGCTCTCATGCCATGTCGACCCGACCGGGGGAGTGTGCATGGGGCGCGTCGCCGATCAACCCGCCCCGGACGATCACCTCTTGGAGCGGATCCTCGCCCATGGGAATGTGGCGCCGGCCTGGAAACGGGTGCAGGCCAACAAGGGTGCCCCCGGGGTTGACGGCATCACCGTCGATCAGTTTCCCGACTGCTTCCGATCTCTGTGGCTCGCGCTCACGAGTCGCTCCATCTTGGCACCTACCAACCCTCGCCGGTCCGGCGGGTGGAGATCCCGAAAGAAACCGGGGGTGTTCGTCCCCTGGGGATCCCCACCGTCTGCGACCGCCTCATCCAGCAGGCCATCGCCCAGCAGCTCGAACCGATCTTCGCCCCCGGCTTCTCGGCAGGCAGCTATGCCTACCGGCCGGGGCGATCGGCGCAGCAGGCGGTGCTCCAGGTGCGGGAGTATCCCAGAAATAGATCTTGTGGCTTTTCGAGATCTCCTTGCGTGGGTTGGTGCTGAAGGCGGGCAGCCGGAAGATGACGAAGGACCGCTCCAGGAGATCGAGGTAGCGTTCCACGGTGGGCCGCGCCATGCTGAGCTGGCCGGCCAGATCGTTCACCGACACCTCGCTGCCGGCCTGATGGGCGAGGAGCTGCAACAGGCGGCGGATGGGATCCGGGCTTTTCACCAACCCGGTCTGCAGGATGTCCTTCCACAGATAGTCGGAGCAAAGATCCCGCAGCAGGCGGCGCGGCTCGGCGGTGAGCACCACCTCTGGGTAGCTGCCGAAGGCGAGACGCTGCAACAAGAAGGCCTTGAGCGGCGCGGCGAACTGCTGGCGGATCTCCGGCCGGTCGAGTCCCGCTTCATGCCAATCCTGGGTGCGCAGCGCCTCGGTGAAGATGAGGGGCGGCAGCACCAGCTTGCGGTTGCGGCCGGTGAGGCTCTCCGCCGTTTGATCCAGGAGGTCGAAGGAGGACGAGCCCAGGAGCAGGATCTGGACCGGCAGCCGGACGTCGTGCCAGCCCTTGACGATGCGGGCCGCCTCGGGCAGGCGCTGCGCCTCGTCGAGCACCAGCACCGCCGGGCTGCCCAGGCTGCGCAGCGCCTCGCCCGGCGCCAGGGAGGCCGCAGCCAGGAAACGGGCCTTGTCGATCTCGACATCGAAATTGAGAACCTTCGCGTCCCGGCCGCGCAGGCTCTCCTCCACCAGGGTGGTCTTCCCCACCTGGCGGGCGCCGAGCAGGAGGACCACCTTGCCACTGGCCAGGGAGGTGAGGAGATCGTTTTCAAGCTCTCTTTTGATATACATGGTATACAAAATAGACGATTCTTCTGCCTATGGCCAGAAGCAGGTCGCGAGGGATCTCGCCACCGGGAGGGCTGTGGCCCTGCATCGTTGATGCTCCCCTGGTTGCCCCACGGTGCCGGTGACAAGGGCAGTTCGCCCGGTTGAGGAGGAAACGCGGTATGGGTGAGCAGATCTTCCTGGAGCACTTCCTCTGGTTCGATCAGCGGGTCCGGGAGGGGAAGTATCCCAACGCCCGCCACCTGGCCGACGAGTTCGAGGTCACCCACAAGACTGCACAACGCCACATCGAATACTTCCGGGACCGGCTGCTGGCGCCCCTGGTCTTCGATCACCGCCGGCGCGGCTACTCCTACAGCCAACCGGACTTCCAACTCCCGGTGGTACGGCCAAACAGAACCGGGTCCTCAACACCACCATCCTGGTCCCGCCGCATCGAGACCTGGAGATTCCGGTCAGTTGCGTGGAGCGGGAGCGTTGGCGGTACGCCAGCAAGGAGTTCAGTTCTTCTCCGGTGATCATGGAGCGCTCGCTCCGGGCGAGAAAGGCGGCGTCGGTCAGCGCCAGCCTGCGCGCCGGCCGTTCCTTTGCGTCGGATCAGGGGGAGGTCTGGGCCGGCATCCGGCAGATGATGGACAGGCGGGGAATGGCAAGCCCCACCGAGGCCATGGCGGACCCCTACGCCGGGGAAGAGGAGAGCCTCAGAACCTTTCGCGAGGCCTTCGCCTGCGCTGAAGGGCAGCAGGGCCTGGCGGTTGTCTGCGGCAGGCGGGTCCTTGGCCTGGACTTCCTCTCGTCCCCTGCTGCCTTCCGGCACTGTTTCCACCGCCTCATCAGCAGCTACGCCATGGAGCTTCTGGACGTTCCCGCGGCAGGTGGCGGCGGCGGGGTGGAGGGGATCCACGCCTTCCTGACAACAGCGGCCGCCGTGTCCGAGGAGATCGTGCCCTCTCCCGGCTACGGCGAGGATCACCGCCTTCGCCACGAAGACCTGGTGGGCTCCGCCCTGGTCGCCGGCAACGAGGTCATCCACGTCGGGCTCTTCAGCCTGCCGCCGCAGACAGAGCGGCCGGAGATGCCCGCCCTGGCCAACTACAGCTGCCGCCGGCGCTTCCTTGCCAGGCACGGCGAATGATCGCCAATCGCAGCCCAGGAGGTGAGCCATGGTCGTCTTCTTCCCCCATGTCAACAGGCAGGAGATACCGGCCGTCCGGTTTGTCGCAGCCTGGAAGGTCTGGTTCGAGAGGTACAACCCGAAAGGCAGTTGGCGGGAAGCTGCCATGCCTCGCTGCAACCGCGCTACGGGCTTGCAGGCCCAGCTTGATGGCGACCGCTGTTTCTCCGTGGATGTCCTTTGCCGTTTCCTGGTCACGCCGCCTTATCGAAACACCATGCACGCTACCAGTCCGTTCATGGCTGCGAACCAGAGGGCGCTGGATCGGGTTGATCGCGTCCTGAATCCCGCGACTGGCATGCAGGTCCAGGGGGCCCGGCCCACCTACGAGGCCATCGGCGCCTGGGACGAGCTGGGCGAGGCCGAACGAGTCGCCCTGGAGAGGGATGTCCGGGCTCTGCTCGAAACGGATGTCGAGGTGGATGACAACGGGGAGGCGATCGTCCAGGCAGAAGTCGAAGGGCCGGCGACCGCGGGCGCAGACGTGCCAGCGGAGCATACCTGCCCGCAGCTCTTCGCTGCCCAGACCGGCGACCGTCGTGTCGACATCGTCCAGAAGCTGGTTGCCTGGATTCACGAGGAACCCTTCCAGGCCCACTACCGGCAACGGCCGGTTGGACGACCAATCGTCGGGTGGGACAGCAGACTGCGCGGGTATTTCTGGCCCGATCCGCAAACCGGGTACAAGGAGGTGCACCAGCAGATGGTCCCGATCCAGAATGGGCTTTCCCGGCTGGCCAGGAAGATCGAGGCTGGCCAGCGGTGGACCGTCGACGAGGAGCAGCAGCTCATCGATCTGGCTCACCAGCTCTTCCGATGGGGGGGAGTGCCCCAGAATCAGGTGACGAAACGAGCGGACGGCAGGATTGGCAACTTCCCCTCTGGACAACTCCCTGCCTTGCCGTTGCAGGAGATTGCAGAGAAGCAGATCAAGGCCGATGGTCTCACCGAAGACCAGGTGAAGAAGGCTGTTGACCGGTGGCTCAGGCCCGAGGGTTGGGAGACGAAGGTGCAGCCTGGTCGCGAGCGTGGCATCGATATCGAGGCGCATCGGGGTGGGCAGCGGTGGATCATCGAGGCCAAGGGATCTGGCTCTCGGCCTCAGATGCGGGTCAACTACTTCCTGGCGGTGCTTGGCACGATCTTGCATCGGATGGACGACCCGCGCGCCCGGTACAGCATCGCCCTGCCGGACATGCCGCAGTTTCGGCGGCTCTGGGAAGGACTTCCCGGGCTGGCCCGGGCACGGACGACGCTCTCGGCCATCTTCGTCGACCAGGAGGGCCGGGTCCAACACGTGACGGTATGACTGCACCTTCATTGAGGGGAGAGATGAACCGGGAGGGGCTGCGCACGACAGAGGCCACTCCCATGCCGGCACATGCTGACGTTGGTCGCCCCGAAACTTGCACATGGTGTGCACATGTGCTACAGGTTCGTCACAGTCGGTCAGACCATATACCCATACTCGATGACCCGGAGGACACTGGTGGGCGCCTCAGCACAACCAGAGACCATGTTGAGAAAACCGATCCTCATGCCGCCTGATATGATTGAAAAAGTGGATAGGATCGCAAGAAGGAAGAAAGTCTCCTTTGCCAAGGTGGTACGGGAGGCAGTCAGGGCCTTCAACGACGCCGCCGCAGACGACGAGGCCATCCTTGAAACCCTGGCCGAAACCATGATCACAACAACCCGGGAGGTTGTCGAAAAGATCGAAAAAACAGAAAGAAGGCTCGATGACACACATGCCGCTCTTGGGGCGTCGAAATGAGCATCAGCGAAAAGATTATGGAGGCCCTGAGGGCAGGGATTCTTCTCAACGAACGGATCACAAGCCTCATCGTCAAGATTGACCGCATGGACCAGGACATGCGCCGGATGAACGACAGGCTCATTCGCCTGGAAACCTTGGTGGAAATCGCCAAGAGCCAACCCCGCCTGCGGTCTGACGACTGACCAGGGGCAACACAGGGCAACAGGGACGTTGGTGCAGAAGGTGCTTGACCTGCCCAGCCATGGATGGTGCGGAGTGGCCATGCCTCGCCAGAGCCGCCTGGACGCCCCAGGCACCCTGCATCATGTGATCGCCCGCGGGATTGAACGTCGTCCACTGTTCATGGGCTGGTCGATGACGACGACTTCCTGCGCCGGCTGGCAGTGGCTACCGAACGGGGGCGGTGGACCGTTCTGGCCTGGGCCTTGATGCCCAACCACCTCCACCTCCTGGTGCGCACCGGCCCCGTACCCCTTGCCTCGGTGACCGGGCAGGCGACGTCAACCTCGCGGCAAGCACTGGCGCCTGATCCACACCGGTGGGCCTGGGGCACCGCCGCTGCGGTGCCGCTCACTGCTGCGGGACTGGCTCCACCCGGATCTCCACGGTGTCGGTCCAGGTCTGGTGGCCGCGGAGGGCGAAGTACAGGGTGTAGCTCCCGGCGGGCAGGGTGGTTTCCAGGATCGGCAGGTCGGTGAAGGGCAGCAGCCCGAGCTGTCCCAACCGGATCACCCCCCGCTGCCAGCCGTGGCGGGTCAACGAGAAGGGACCCGCAGGGGTGGCCAGCACCACATACCAGTCGCAGACCTTGGCGAGATAGGTGCCTGGATCGAGGCCCAGAGCGATGGTCACACCCTCCTCCGGGGTCACGGCCAGGATCTCCGGCTCGCCGTTGGCGCGGGCGTCCGGGAACGCCGGCCCCAAGGGCAGGTTGGTGGCGAGGAGCACGCCTTCCCGCGCCGGAGCGCCGTCCAGAGCATAGGCTTCCTTCACCGGCCCGATGTTCGGGGCGGTCCAGATCTGCGCCGTCTCGGTGGAGGAGACGGGGGTCCCGAAAGGATTAGCGTACATCCCCATGGTGACCTCCAGGCGCAGGGTGTGGAAGGTGCCGGCCGGTACGAGCACATCCTCGAAGCGGACCGCCCGGGCGGTGCAGGTGTAGCTGGCGGCCATGTACAGCTGGCCACCGATGACATAGGTCGCACTGCCGGAGCTGGTCACAGCCTCGCCCAGCCGTTGACCCTTGCCCATCATGAGCATCGGGGGATCAAAGACGACCTCGACGATCCCCGGGGGGGCTCCCTGCATGAGCCCATCGGGGTAGAGGAGCTTGTGGGTCCGCCCCCCCTGGGTGTTGCTCCAGTATTCCCGAGACCTTGTGTACTTTCCCCCCTGTCGCTCGGACACCCAGGTCCTCTGGCCAGCGACGAATTCCGGCGCCGGCAGGACCGTGGAGGTGACTTCACCCTCTTCCGTGAGCGCGTCCGGCCGTCGCCCACGCCCGGCACGGTGCCGGCGCCTGCCGGCTGACGACCGTCCGGACCTGGCCGCGGGGCAGGAGGAACAGGCATTGGCGGACGGAATCCGCGTAGCGGTGCACGGTCACCGAGAGATGGTGGCCGAGGACATATCCTATGAGGCGGTTCGGGAAGCGCTCCGGGACTGCACGGTCCTTGAGAATTACCCGGACCATCAACGGGGACCTTGCTGCCTTATGGGCGGTCGCACGGCCTCGGGGCGCTTTCTACACGTCGTGTGTACAACCACCCTCGAGGTCATCGTCATCATTCCCTCCCGCAGGGCGCGTACCTCCCGGGTCCGGGGCTCCGGCTGCCGGAGGCTGGCTGAGACCTGGACCAGCACCAACTCCTCCTCCGGCAGGACGAGGGGCGGCCTTGTCTTCTCCTCCCGGCTTGTTCTATCCTGAAGTCCGCGTTGCGCGTTGCAACGCATATCGGCCCCTGGGGCGTGGGGCACGTCCCAGGGCTTGCGGCGGGGCGCCGGCGCGGCCGGGGCGCGGTCACCATCAGGAAGCCAAGTGAGGGGGGGGCATGGCGAAGCGGAGGACGTTGGTGGGGCAGGCAGGTTTGGCGACGGGGTGTCTGGTGGTCATGGCGGCGGTTGCCGCGGGAGCGGCCGAGATCCCCATCGGCATGTCCACGGTTT
>JBFMBH010000025.1 GCA_040755095.1 Thermodesulfobacteriota bacterium | reverse complement strand
GGATTCGGTGCCAGGCCCATTGGCCCGCCCAGGTAGAGAAAGGCGCGTCCCTCGACGGTCTGACCATTGTCGAACCCGAAGGCCCCGACAATGACATCACTGTAGCCGTCGCCGTTCACGTCACCGGCCATGGCAACTGACGAACCGAGGCTCGCACCCACCTGATTCGACTCCGCTGTCCAGGCCGGGCTCGCCGCCAGGCCCGCGGACCCGCCCAGGTAGAGAAAGGCGCGTCCCTCGTCGGTCTGACCATTGTCGAACCCGAGGGCCCCGACAATGACATCACTGTAGCCGTCGCCGTTCACGTCACCGGCCGTGGCCACTGACCAACCGAGCTGGGCCCCAACCTGGTTCGACTCCGCTGTCCAGGCCGGACTCGCCGCCAGGCCCGCGGGCCCGCCCAGGTAGAGAAAGGCGCGTCCCTCGTCGGTCTGACCATTGTCGAACCCGAAGGCCCCGACAATGACATCACTGTAGCCGTCGCTGTTCACGTCACCGGCCATGGCAACTGACGAACCGAGGCTCGCACCCACCTGATTCGACTCCGCTGTCCAGGCCGGACTCGCCGCCAGGCCCGCGGGCCCGCCCAGGTAGAGAAAGGCGCGTCCCTCGTCGGTCTGACCACTGTCGAATCCGAGGGCCCCGACAATGACATCACTGAAGCCGTCGCCGTTCACGTCACCGGGCGTGGCCACTGACCAACCGAGCTGGGCCCCAATCTGGTTCGACTCCGCGGTCCAAGCCGGACTCGCCGCTAGGCCCGTTGGCCCGCCCACATAAAGATAGACGCGGCCCTCGTTGGTCTCGCCGCGGTCGAACTTGTGCGCCCCAACGATGACATCGCTGAAGCCGTCGCCGTTCACATCACCGGCCGTGGCCACTGAAATACCCAGTTCCGCACCTGTCTGGTTCGACTCCGCTGTCCAGGCCGGACTCGCCCCAAGCCCTGATGACCCTCCCAGAAAAAGACAGGCCCGGCCCTCATCGGTCTCGCCATTATCGAAGATGGGGACGCCAACGATGACATCACCGTAGCCGTCGCCGTTCACATCCCCGGCCGTGGCAACTGACCAACCCAGCTCCGCACCCGCCTGGTTCGATTCCGCCGTCCAAGCCGGGGACGTGGCAAGCGGGTCGACCACAATTGGGTATACTGCCTCTCCTGCCGCCACCACGATGTCCAGGTGGTTGTCCGCCAGCACAAAGTGGGTCGGCAGCTCGAGGCCGGTGGCATCCACGGTCCGCAGTCGGCCGAAGTCGAGCACGCGCACGCCCCCCGCGCTTAGCAGCTCGATGGACCCCGACGAGGCGTCGAGGGCCCCTCGGACGTCGCCTCCTAAGGTGAGCTGCAGGACCACATCCCGACCATCGGGTGGCGAGGGAGGCCTGTGCAGGGTGAAGCCCTGTTCCAGCCCTTCTTCGCTGTTCACATACCACTCGATAAGCTCCGGCCGCCGGTACTCGATGCGGTTGTTCGAGGCCGCGCGGGTCGCTGCACCTACGGGGTGTACTCCGTTCTCATTGCCGAGGCCTGTGAGTGTGAGCTCCCAGGTCCAGGTCAAAGCTTCCCCCGGGCTCCGCGGTGTGACCCGAATGCCGTGGTCGGTGAAGGAAGTTCTGAGGTTGTGGCCCCGGTTCGCCGCTTGCCACGAGGGCTCTGCGCTGGGAGACGCCTTCTCCCCTTGCCTGACAATATGGTACTCGGCCTGGCGGAGTCCTCGCTGCGCCTCCTGCCACCAATCTGGGTTCACCCCAGCGGGCAACGTCGTGGTAGCCGGTGACGAAACCTCCGGAGAAGCATCCCCGGCCGGCCTCAGCGAAGGCACTTGTGCCCAGGACCAGGGGGTGAGCAAGAGGACGGCCAAGAGGACGACAAATCTTGTTCCTGCGCCTGGTGCGTGAGATTTCTTTCTCATCAGTATCCCTCCGGCGTTGACGCCTGACGTGGGGGGGCGAGGGCAACAGGGCGACACTAGCCTAGGAGTCTGTCGGACTTAGGCCTTTTTTAGTGTTCCGCATACGATATAGGGTAGTCATCAAGATCGCACATACCATATATGGTATCGACATGACCGGTTTTGGCTCAAGTCCGACAGGCTCCTAGTTGATGCTCCCGTCCATTAACAGGCATGAACGGGGAACGTCAAATCAAGAAACGATTAATGAGCAGGTTGTGAGAGCGGGAGGAGCAGGTCACCTTCGCCTTTGACAATCGAGGGGCGTAAGATGATCCCGACACCGGGATCAGGGCTGCGCAGTGTTGATTGAACGGAATGTCAGGCCAGCCTTTCCTGTCCCGGGCAAAGAGGGCCTCGGGTGTTGGTGGAGGCCGTCGCGGTGCAACCCGACGGACGGCAATTCCTTGACAAGGGGGTGAGGCCAGGGCTATAACCTGCAGCCGGGTGAGTCTCATCCAAGCCTTCTTCCATTCTTCTTCACGTTCACGCCGTGGGACCTTTTCGCCGCATCGTTGGGGCCACCGCGGCCGGCTTCCTGATGGTCGGCCTTCTGTGGTGGCCGGCGAGGGGAGACCTCCGCCGGCGGCCGCTCAGCCGGCAGGCCCCGGTGTCCCAGCCGACTGCCGTCACCTGCGCCGCCTCTGGCCTGGTGCTGGAGCTTCTGGACCTGGACACGGGCCGGGGCTGGGAAACACGGGTCGAGGCTATGACACTGGCCAGCCGCCGTCTGGGGGGGCTGCGCCTCAACTTTCTGCGGGATCTCAGCCTCACGGGGGTCTCGGTGCGGGACCAGGGGCAGGAGCGGTCGCCGGCAGGGGATGAGGAGAGCAACTCCCCCCTGGCGGGCCTGGTCACCGGGGTGGAGCGGCTGGCGGCCCTGGCGCCAGGCGGGGGCGTCGAGCTCGTCCGGCTGCAGGTGGCGGTTGGGGACAGCTGGCAGCTGGCTGCCGGCCGGGCCCAGTGGCAGAGCCACCCCCGGGGCATCCGCCTGGCGGGTGCCGTGCACCTGACCGCCGGCGGCAGCCGGCTGGACACCGGCGAGGCCTTCATCGCCCTGCCGGCGCAGGTTCTGGTGCTGCGGCACGGCTTTGCCCTGACCCGGCAGGGCCAGCTGGAAACAGGGGAGCGGGCGATCTTTTCGCCCCATTTGGAACGGCTGAGAAAACTGGAACAGGGGAGGGATACGTGATGGAACGGTACGTGCGCTTGGGCCTGGTGCTGGCGGTTGTCCTTCTGTGCTGGCCGGCGGGATGGGCGGCCGCCGACCCGGCGGTCGAGGTGGCGGCCGGCCGCCAGGCCTTGCAGAACGGCGACCTGGCCGGCGCCGACGGCCATTTCCGGGCGGCGCTGGCCGAAAGCCCCAATCATCAGGCCGCCAACTTCTTCGCCACCCTGACCGGCATCGCCATGGCCACCCGGTCCCCGACCTTCAACAGCCTCCTGGACCGGCTCGGAGTCGATCCCCAGGGACGGGACCTCTTCAACTGGACCGCGGACCTGCCCAGGAATCACTTCGGGGACGTGGTGCTGCCGGGCAACGCACCCGGGAGCGGCGAGCTGATCCAGGGCTTCATCCAGGCCTTCTTTCCGCCCATTTCCGCCGGCCTCGGCCGCCTGGACCGCATCCAGCCCAGCTTCGTCCTGCAGCTGGCGGCCAACGAATGGCCCGGCATGGAGGCCGCCGA
The DNA here is from genome assembly GCA_040755095.1 of Thermodesulfobacteriota bacterium. Lineage (NCBI taxonomy): Bacteria > Pseudomonadati > Thermodesulfobacteriota > Thermodesulfobacteriota bacterium. The sequence goes on along the minus strand of JBFMBH010000025.1, from coordinate 34,459 downwards.
GGTGGACTACGGCGACGTCCTCATGCTCAGGGGCGCCTGTCTGGGAACCCTGGCCTGGGTCCTTTCGCCCGGCGCCTACAACCTGAATGTGGATATCGACAAGACCTTGAGCGACATCCAGCAGGAGATCAGCGTCACGCCCCGGAGCATCCTGCGGGACTATCCGAACCTCCTGAAGCTGCAGAGCCCCCAGTGGCTGAGCTACGGCCGGCTGCTGGCCTCGGCGGCCATCGACGCCTTTGTGGCCGCCTATCAGGCCATGGCCGCCGAGACCGACGACCAGAGCGACGACCTCATCGGTCTCGATCCTGGCACCGATGTGCAAGGGGTGATCGCCGGTGCCCGGGAATTCCAGATGGCGCTTTCCGGGCCCCAGCTCATCAACAACGATTTTGTCCTCGATCTGTCCCAGTTCTTCGTGGACCGGATCGCGAGCCTGCGGACTTTGCTGCCGGAGTTTACCGAGGAAGGGCCGCCGGTGGCCAACTCCTTCCCGGATCCCACCTTCTCCGGCATCCTGCCGCAGCTCACCCAATGGGATCTGGTGGACGCCTTTGACCTCATGCCGGAGATCGACATCTGGACCAACATGCAGTGCGGCCCGGGATGTACACTCACCATCCAGGCCTGGCTGGGCAACATGTCGTTCCGGGATCCGGTGGATCTGTATCTGGCCCTGGCCGTTCCTGGCATGCCCGGCGGCCAGGTGCTGTTCATCACCCGGAGCGGCGTCCAGCCGGGACGTCTGGACCAGCTGGCGAGCTGGCAGCCCTATGCGGCGGGCCTGCGGCTCCCCCTTGGTCTCGACCAGGCGGTGCCCCTCCTGGGACCCTTGCCTACCGCGGGGCTGCCCTCGGGCTGGTACCAGGTCTACGCCTTCTTCGCTCCCAGCGGCCATCCGGCCTTCATCCAGCGGGATCTGTGGAGCTTCATCAGCCAGACCGGCTTCTTCCGCTAGCCGCCGGCCACCGCCCCCGGGTTGGCCACCGGCCCGGGGGCGGCATCCCGTCTTCTTCCTGCCAGCCGGCGCCACCGGTCTTCAGTGGCGCCCCGTTGTCCCCGCATTCGCACGCTGCGCGTCCGTCCCCCGGCTGCATCCCGGACCAGAGCCGGCGGCTAGTCCTGCCCTGACAGGAGATCGAAGGCTGCGGTGACATGGAAGGTGCTGCCGGCCCCCGGCTCACTCTCCACCCAGATCTCGCCGCCGAAGAGCGTCACCAGCTGGCGGCAGATGGCAAGCCCCAGCCCGGTGCCGCCGTAGCTCCGGCTGATGCCTGGATCCGCCTGCCGGTAGCTGGTGAAGATCAGATGCTGGGCCTCGGCCGGGATGCCGATGCCGGTGTCCGCCACCTGGAAGTGGAGCACCGCCTTGCCGCGCTCCTGGCTCAGGCACTCCACGTGTACGGCCACATGGCCCTGGTGCGTGAACTTCACGGCGTTGCCGACCAGATTGAGCAGGACCTGGCGCAGACGGCCGCTGTCTCCCACCACCGAGGTGGGGAGGTCGTCCGCCAGCTGGCAGCGCAGATCAATGCCCTTCCTGTGCGCCATGGCGGCGAGGGTCTCGACACAGCCGGCCACGGTAGCTGCCAGGTCGAAGGGCTGCCGCTCCAGGGTCACCGCTCCCGCCTCGGCCTTGGAGAGGTCCAGGAGGTTGTCGATGATCTTCATCATCGCCTGGGCGGAATTCTGGACCACGCACAGGTAGCGGTGCTGCTCCGGGGTAAGCCTGGTCTCCAGGGCGAGCTGGCTGACGCCGAGGATGGCGGCCATGGGGGTGCGGATCTCGTGGCTGGCTGTGGCCAGGATCTGCCGCCACAGACTGGCGCCCTCGGGGCCGCTCGTGGCCTGGGCCGGGCTGTCCGTGGCCTGCTTGCGCCCGGTGACGTCCAGGCAATACTCCAGCACCCGCCTGGGGACCCCCCTCTCGTCCCGGATCGGGTACGCGTGCACCTCGACCAGGTATTCGTTGCCGCGGCTGTCCCGGTGCCGGTGCTCCACCGTGGCCGGCTGGCCGGTCCTCTTCACGATCGCCAGCGGGCAGGGGCCGTCCGGGCCGGAACAGGGCTGGTCGCTGCCGTGGGTGAGGCGGTAGCAGAGGGGATGACCGACCAGAGGGCCAAAGCCGGCACTGCTGTTGGCGTACAGCACGGTATAGGTCTCGATATCGATCACGTAGACCGGGTGGGTGATCGCCTCGAACAGGCCGGGGTCCGGGCCATTCTCCCCTGGACACGCCGCCGGCGGTATCCGGCGGACCACTCCGGCGCCACCGGCCGGCGGCAAGGCTCCCAGCACCCGCCGGATCTTGGCCTCCAGGTCCGTCAGCCGAAACGGCTTGCGCAAAACGTCGGCAGCTCCGGCCCGCAAGAGCTCCGAGGCACTCGTGGCCTCGTCCGGACGCGGGGTCAGGATGACCCTGGTGGCCCGGCAATGGACGTGGATATGCTGCAGCAGGGCCCGGCCGTCCATACCCGGCAGGCCGATGTCGCTGACCACCAGGGGGTAATGGCCTCGCTGCAGGCAGTCCATGGCCTCTGTCCCGTCCCGGGCGGTGTCGGCGCCATAGCCCAGCCGGCCGATCACCTCGGCCATGATGGCCAAAAGATGGCTGTCATCTCCTGCGAGCAGAATCCGCGCCGGCTGGTCGGCGGGCTGGGGCTCAAGATCAAGCCTGTTCATGTTGACTCCATACGGCGGGGGCGGTCGATCCGGTTCATTGGAGTGGGAGGCGCAGAGCGTGCCAAGATAGTGCCCCTCCCGGCCCGCCAGCAAGAGAACAACCCTTCGCCTGCAGCCCTGATCTGTGAAGGATGGCTCACATTCCTGTCCAGCCCGGCGCGGTGGGCAGCCCCCGGCGGCAGCCGGCTCTCCCCGGACGGGTCGGCACAGTCCGGGGCGCGGTGCCCGCAGGCTTTCTTGACAGGCCTTCCCTGAACGTATAGTTTGTCTATTATTTTTGTAGACTATGGTCCTTTCCAGGAAGACCCTTTGCGGCTTCACGGTCGTCAAGGAGGCACCACATGGCACGCATCTACGAGGACAACTCCCGCTCCATCGGCAACACCCCCCTCATCCGCCTGAACCGCGTCACCGCCGGGACCGGCGCCACGGTGCTGGCCAAGATCGAGGGCCGAAACCCGGCCTATTCCGTCAAATGCCGCATCGGTGCCAGCATGATCTGGGACGCCGAGGCCCGGGGTCTCCTCGGGCCGGGCCGGGAGATCGTGGAGCCGACCTCCGGCAACACCGGCATCGCCCTGGCCTATGTGGCCGCGGCGCGGGGCTACAGGCTGACGCTCACCATGCCGGAGACCATGAGCATCGAGCGGCGCCGGGTGCTGGCCGCCCTGGGTGCCAGCCTCATCCTGACGCCGGGGGCCGAGGGCATGAAGGGGGCGGTGGCTCGGGCCGAGGACCTGGCTGCCTCGGATCCCGGACGCTGGTTCCTGCCGCAGCAGTTCAAGAACCCGGCCAATCCCGCCATCCACGAAGAGACCACCGGCCCCGAGATCTGGAACGACACCGGCGGTGCGGTGGATGCGCTGGTGGCCGGCGTCGGCACCGGCGGCACCATCACCGGTGTCTCCCGCTACATCAAGAAGACCTGCGGCAAGGCCATCCTGTCGGTGGCGGTGGAGCCCAAGGAAAGCCCGGTCATCGCCCAGCAGCTGGCCGGCCAGGCCTTGCAGCCGGGTCCCCACAAGATCCAGGGCATCGGCGCCGGCTTCATCCCGGATACCTTGGACCTGACCATGGTGGACCGGGTGGAGCAGGTGGACAGCGCCGAGGCCATCGCCTTTACCCGCCGCCTCGCCCTGGAAGAGGGCATCCTGGCCGGCATCTCCAGCGGTGCCGCCGGCCTGGTGGCCGTACGCCTGGCCAGCCTGCCGGCGCTGGCCGGCAGGACCATCGTCGTGATCTTCCCGGATGCTGCCGAGCGCTATCTGTCCACCCCGCTGTTCGAAGGGGTGGGCGGGTAGCGGGAGGAGAGCCAGGCCGTAGCCGATGGAGTGCAGTGGTAGGCCGTTTGGGGATATCCGTTGACGTTATTTATCAAAAATGATACCTTCATGGTATGAAGATATGGCAGGCTTCATACATCCAACGGGCTGAAATCATTCAACTTGTGCTCATTGCCCACCTCTTTCGTCACCCGGCAAGCTCCGGCCTCTTTTTCCAGGGGGGAACGGCCCTTCGCTGGTGCTATGGCGGCAGCCGGTTTTCCGAGGACCTGGACTTCGAAAGCTGCCTGGCGGCGGATGAGGTCTGTGCCTTGCTGGCCAAGGCCGGATCAGCGATCCGACGCGATCTGGTGGCGCACCTGGGGCCCGGACGCCTGGAGCTGCAGACCGAGGGCATGGCCGGCCCCCTTGGCAAGGCCTGGGTCCGGTTTGCGCCGGCCAACTTCCGCGGCAAGATTGCCGTGAAGCTTGAGTTTCAACGGATCGTCGGTCCGCTGCGACCCGACACCCAGCCGATGATCATGGGCACCCTGCCGGCGGTGGCGCAGCGCCTGCAGGGCGGCAGCCTCAAGACCGATCCCCATGCCATCCTTCTGGCAGAGACCCTGCCGGAGATCATGGCTGGCAAGCTGCGCGCTCTTCTGGAGCGGCCGGCGTACAAGGGTCGAGATTTCTGGGACATCTGGTTTCTCGAGCAGACCTGTGGGGTCAAGGCCGATCCCGAGACTGTGGCACGCAAGATCAGGATGTACGATTTCACGCAGCGGCGCTCGGTCGCCGATGTTCTTCGGGATCTGGGTGCGCACGGCGACCTCACCCGGGCGCAGATTCTGGACGACCTGAAACGCTTCGTGCCCGCTGCCGTGGCCGACGCCCTGGAGTCGACCCATCTGCCGACCATGCTCGCGTCCGTCCACAGGGTGCTTGCCAGCCTCCCCGATGCCCTCTTCTAGAAAGCACCAGCGGAGACAAGATATCCTCGCCTTCCTGCCGCTGCTGTTCCGGTCAGCGGATGTCGGCAAACTGGCCCCATCGCCGCAGATCCTGCTCAATCGGGCTGTGAAGCGGGGGGATGTGGCGCGTCTGATCCGTGGCTGCTATGTCAATGTCTGGAAGGCCCGGATTGCTGGCCAGGAGCCGACGATTGAGCAGATCGCCTGTTTTCTGCGGCCACCGTCCTACATCTCCGCGGAGTGGGCCCTCAATGCCCACGGCCTTCTGGACCAGGCGCCCACGGTTTGCACGGTGGTGACCTTGGCCCCGTCGGTGGGCCGCCGGAACCGGGTCGTCCTCCCAGGCGCGGTCATCGAGTATTCCCGAATCAAGGAATCCCTGTTCTGGGGCTTTGAATCGGCCAACGGCGCCTTTCTCGCCCGGCCGGAGAAGGCGGTCCTGGACACCATTTACCTGCGCGGCCGGCTCCCGGTGGAGGACGAGATCAACTGGCAGGCGGTCAGTCTGCCGCGGCTGGGCAGAAGCGCGGCGCTCTATCCCCGTTCGGTGCGGGCCTACCTGCAGGCGCTGCTTGGCAAGGCTGGTAGCCCCGTGCTCCCCCATTGCAAGACGGCCACGACTCGCGTAGAGTGAGCTGGTCGTGTGGTGAAGCCGCACAACGAGGTGCAGGGGGCGGTCCAGGGGAAGCTCAGCGCGGGGCACAGGGGCGGTCCATGGTGTTGCACGGCAGGGCAGGGGGGCGGGGCAGGCTGGCCAGTGAGGACCGGCGGCTTGTCGCTGTCGGTACCGGCATCCTGATCCTGCTCCTGGGCTGGCTTCTGGCCGGACCTTACGGCCTGTGGCAGCTCTACGACGTCCATCGCCAGCGGGCCCAGGTGACGGCCCAGATTGAGGACAGCAGCCGGGCCGTCGCGGAGCTGTCCCAGGAGCTGGAGAAGCTGGAGAACGACCCGGCCTTCCTCGAGCAGATCGCCCGCAACCGGTTTGGGCTGGTGCGGCCCAACGAGGTGGTTTACGACTTCTCCAAGACCAGCCGGAAGAAGTAGCACGCTTTTTCGGCCCTGAAACGACCACGGCCCGATCCATCCGAAAGATGGGTCGGGCCGTGGTCGTTTCAGACAGGCCCTCCGGGGCAGACAGGCGGTCCGACCGGACCGCGCTTTCATCCTCACTTGAAGCCGCCGCGCGGGCTGCAGCCGCCTCCGCCGCTGCTGGTAAGGCTCGCCGCCGAGCCACTCCGGCAGCTGAAGGCGGAAAAGGTCTTGTCCGTCTCCTGGCTGCCGCAATACCGGCAGGTCTGCTGCTGGCTGCCGCTGCTCACGGTCACCAGACATTCGAAGATGCGGCCGCAGGCGCGGCAGCGGTACTCGTAGATCGGCATGGCTCAAACCCTCCTTGCCCTGGTTGCGGGGGGAGGCCAGACAGGGAGCCGTGTCCCTCCACGGCCGCGCCCAGCCTCGGCAAGCCCATAGAGTAATCACGCCGCCCCGGTCTTGTCCAGGGCCTGGCCCTGGTCCCAGTCCCACCGGGGATGAGCCAGCACCACCATATCCCCTTCCTCCGGAGCCAAGCCGGTGAGCTGGCCCAGGTGCTCGGCCACTACCGGGCACTTGACCGTGAACAGGAAGACCACCGGCGCCGGCACGTCGCTCAAGGTCTCGAAGTTGCCCTGGCCCTTGCTGATCACGAGCGGGGCCTGGGCAAAGATCTGCCGGAACGCCGGCCGGCAGCGGGCCAGCACCGTGCCCGGACAGTCGCAGCCCGAAGTGGTCAAAGCGGCCCGCCGGTGGAGGCCGCAGGCCAGGGCATCCTCCTTCAAGGCATCGTTGATCACCGGCACCGACCGCACGACGTAGGTGGACGGAGCCGGCAGCTCTTCCAGGAGCAGTCGATCGAAGGCCACTTCGCCGGCGTTGTCGCCCAGAAAGAGCACCCGATCCGCCGTGGTCAAGCCGTGGCGGAGGCGCTCGAGATGGTCCACCGCCAGGGGTCTGGCGAGGCAGCTGGCCAGAACCCGATCCAGCTTGAGGCTGTGGGGGGCACCGCAGTCGATGACATTGCCGGCGATGGCCAGGCGCACCGCGGCCGCCAGGCGGTCCCCCTGGACCGGCATCATCCTCTGCAGGCGGGGCAGGAGGTCCAGGGCCAAACGGTTGGCCGCCTTTTTCATCGTCCGGAAGGGATCCGGGTCGTGCAGGATGGCAGCCAGCAGGCGGTAAAGGCTGGCGGCGTTTTCCGGCGGACTGAGCTGTGGCTGCACCTGGGCCAGCCAGGCCTCAACCGCTGCCATCGCTGGCCGGGCAGCCTCCGGCGCCAGCCCGGCGCGATGGAGCACCCCTTCTGCCTGGCGCCGGAAGCAGGGCAGACAACGAGCGCTGGTTTTCACCGGGGGGCCAGCAGGTAATCCGGGCGGACGTTGGCCAGGCCAGCCAGGATGTTGGCTTTGAGGCGGGGGTTGTCCCGGGTCAGGCCGTCCAGGAGCAGGCGGATCCCGGCCCGCCGGCTGGTGGCGGCCAGCGGACACGGGTTGGCGACGGCGTCCAGGCTCAGCTCGCCAGCCGCGGCGGTGATGGCGGCCTTGTCCAGGAAGGCCAGGGGGCGGATGATGGCCAGCCGGCCGCCGAAGAGGTCCTGGCGGGGCACCATGGTGGAGAGGTTGCCGCTGTAGAAGAGATTGAGAAAGAAGGTCTCGATGAGGTCGCCGGCATGGTGGCCGAAGGCAATCTTGTTGCAGCCTTCCTGGCGGGCGATCTCGAACAGGCGGTTGCGGCGCCGGCGGGCGCAGTGGAAGCAGGCGGAGCGGGCCTCCTCGGCGGCGGCTCGCGCCCCGAAGTCGGTGTCGATGACCGAAAAGGGCACCCCTTGGCCAGCCAGCCGCTGGCGGACCGCCGGTCCGGTGGCCGGCTCGAAGCCCATGTCCAGGTGCACGGCGGCAAGGTGGTAGTCGATGGGGGCCTTGGCCCGCCAGGCGGCCAGCAGCCAGACCAGGAACAGGCTGTCCACCCCGCCGGATACCGCCACCAGCACCCGGTCGCCGTCGGCCAGCATCCGGTAGCGGTGCATGGCCTGGCCGACCCGCCGGCGCAATCCCTGCCAGAGCTTGCCGGTCACTGGCCCTCGGTGCCAGGGCTCCTCAGATACGGGCATTCCCGGAGCCGCTCTTCGATGCCCTCCCGGGCCAGCTCCTCCGCCGTCACCCAGCGCAGGCCTCGCTTGGACGAGAAAAAGGTCAGCAGGTTCTCCAGGGCCCCGGTCTGGGTTTCGGTGATCCGGGTCGACCAGAGGATCTGGCCGCTGGCCACTGCCATCAGCTCCAGCTCCAGATCCACCGACGCCGGTGCCTCAATGGCATACTCGCCGCCCTGCCGCTCGTCGAAGCGGTGCACCACGCCGGTGAGCACCGCCTCGGCCCCCACCTCCCGTCCAACCTGGAGGGCGGTGCGCCGCCGGTCCGCATACAGGCCGGTGCCAATGCTCTCCACCTGATCCGGGGACAGGACCCGCACCCCGGGCATCCGGACCGTGGCCTCGCGGACCAGCCGGTTCACCGTTTCGACACCGGTCGCCAGGCGGCGGGCCTGGTCGGCAGCCGGCTCCACCGGCAGCACCGCCAGATGCTCCACCGCCGCCACCGGCTGGCTGGGTGGCGGCGGCAGGGTCCCCTGACAGGCGGCGATCAGAAGGCTTGCGGCAACCAGAAGGATGGGCAGGCAGGGGCGCAACAGCTTGTCGTTCACGGCAGCGGCCTCGTGGGGAAAGGGAAGGGGCTCCATCACAACAAGCCCTTGGAGGAGGGGAGGCCGACCCGCCGGGGATCCAGGCTCGAGGCCTCGTCCAGGGCCCGGCCCAGGGCCTTGAACTGGGCCTCGATCATGTGGTGGCCGTCAGCACCGTACGGCACCTCCACATGCAGGGTCAGGCCGCCGTGCTGGCAAAGGGCGCGCAGGAGCTCCCGCACCAGACCGGTGTCGAAGCGACCCACCTGGGCGTGGGGGTAGCTGGCGGTCAGGTGCAGATAGGGGCGGTTGGAGAGATCCACCGCCACCCGGGCCAGGGTTTCGTCCATGGGCACGGTGGCCTGGCCGTAGCGACGAATGCCGCGGCGGTCCCCCAGGGCCTGGCTTAAGACCTGGCCCAGAACGATGCCCACATCCTCCACGGTGTGGTGATCATCGATCTCCACGTCGCCTGCAGCCTTGAGGGTCAGGTCAAAAAGGCCATGCACCGCGAACAGCACCAGCATGTGATCGAGAAAAGGGACCCCGGTGGCCACCTCGGCCCGGCCACTGCCATCCAGAACCAGGGTGGCCTCGACCCGGGTCTCGGCAGTGGTGCGCAGGGTGTGGGCCTGCCGGGGCGTGGGCGCGGTCATGACGCTTCCAGTCTCCATGCAGCTCTTGGGGAAAAGGCCCCGGTTGCGGCTGGCGACCGGGAGCACGGCTCGGGATCGGGCTGCCCGCCCCGGGTGTATCTATGTATCAGTTCCGGACCGGGCAAGGCAACAAGGAAGTTGCCCGACCGCGCCCTCAAGTTCCTGCAAGCGACGACCGAAAGGAAGGTTGACGCTCTCGTCCGGGGGACACGCGATGGGCAAGGGGCAAGGCATGGCGCAGGAGAGACTCACCGGTCGCATGGCGGCGCTGGCCGCCGAGCTGCCGGTGCGCTTTTTTGTCCTGGCCGAGCTGGCCGAGGCGATCTCCTGGGCCGAGCAAGGCCACGTTGCCGTGCACGAGAACTTCTCCACCTCCTCCCGGGCCTCCCTCCACGTCATCTCGGCCAATCAGGGCCATCTCCTGCACTTCTGCCGGCTGTGCGCCTTGGACCCGGCGATCATCCGCTCCGCTGAGGCGTTCCGGTTCTGGCACCTGGACTGGATTCCGTAAGGAACGGTTCACAAAGTCATCCGCATCGTTGTACGATAGATCCATTGCCCTGGCGTCAGGAGGCCAGCAGGAGACCCTGGCCGTGCCATCGGCGAGGGACTCTGGGGCCGCCCCTTGCCGCTGCTGATCCGTCCCGAGACCGTGCCAGCCATGACCGCAGCAGTTGAATCCGCGTCCGCTCCTCTGCCCAACGGGGGGCAGATCTGGCAGAATGCCATGCAGCAGGGCATTCTCGATGCCATTCTCATCCCTCTCTACCTGTTGAAAAGGGACGGCACCATCCTCTATCTCAACCGCACGGCGGCGCGGCTGCACGGCCAGCCTGTTTCCATCCTGCTGGGGGTGAGGATCTCGAGCCTGGCCGACACCGGCTGGCGGGCCAACTGCGAGCCGGTGCTGGCGCGGGTATTGGATCTCAAGCGGCGGGACAAGATCGAGGAAGAGGCGGCGGACGAGACCATCTACGAATACCACCTCTTTCCCCTGGCGAGCCAGGAGTTGGAAGGGGTGGTGGTGCAGGTCCTGGATGTCACCGAGTTCAAGAAGGCGGAGAAAGAGGCCAACGACATGAGCCGGGCCATGATCGAGGCCCTGCAGAATGAAAAGGAGCTGTCCTTCGAGCTGGCCAAGGCCCAGGACGAGACCGAGGAGGCCCTGGCCAAGGTGGAGGAGTATGCCAAGAGCATCGAGAGCCAGAACCGGGAGCTGGAAGAGGCCCGCCGGATCGCCGAGGAGGCGAGCAAGGCCAAGAGCGTCTTTTTGGCCACCATGAGCCACGAGATCCGCACCCCCATGAACGCCATCATCGGCTTCACGGACATGCTCATGGATTCCGAGCTCACCGACGAGCAGCGGGATTTTGCCGGCACCATCAAGCAGAGCGGCGAGAACCTCCTGGCCCTCATCAACGACATTCTCGACTTCTCCAAGATCGAAGCCGGCAAGATGGAGTTCGAGAACATCGAGTTCGATCCCGAGGTCTCGGTCTACGACGTGGTGGATCTCATGAAGGTCCGGATTGGCACCAAGCCCATCGAGCTCTTGTGCCGGGTGTCCGACGACTTCCCGGCCCGGGCCTTCGGCGACCCGCACCGCTTCCGGCAGGTGCTGACCAACCTCATGGGCAATGCCCCCAAGTTCACGGACCAGGGCGAGATCGAGCTGGCCGCCTCGGTGGCCGAGGAGACGGTGGACGGCATCCGGCTCTATCTCACCGTCCGGGACACCGGTATCGGCATCCCGGAGGACAAGCAGGCCAAGATCTTCGAGGCCTTCGAGCAGGCGGACGGCTCCACATCCCGGCAATACGGCGGCACCGGACTGGGCCTGTCCATTTGCAAGAAGATCTCCCAGGCCATGCGCGGCGATGTCTGGGTGACCAGCCAGGTGGGCGTGGGCAGCACCTTCCACTTCACCTGCTGGCTGGGTCGGGCGCCGGAGGCAGCGGTGGCCCGCACCCGGCCCGCGGAGCTGACCGGGCGGCGGGCTCTGGTGGCGGACGACAACCGCAACCACCTGCAGATCCTTGCGCACCTCCTGCAGGCCGCCGGCATGGAGGCCACGGCCCTGGAGCAGCCCGGGGCGGTTCTGACCGTCCTGCAGGATGCCTTCCGTGAGGGGCGCCCTTTCGATCTGGCGGTGCTGGACGTGCAGATGGGGGACCTGTCCGGCATGGAGCTGGCCCGCCAGATCCGCGCCCGGCAGGACCTGGCCGGCCTGCCCCTGGTGGCCCTGTCGTCGACGGTGGAGCGCATCTCCAGGCAGTGCCAGGAGGCCGGCTTCAACGCCTTCACCACCAAGCCGGTGCGTCGGCAGCGCTTCCTCGATATCCTCGGCACCACCCTGACCAAGGGCGTGCCGGATGTCGGCCCCAGGGCAGAGCGGGATCTGGTCACCAACCACAACGTGACCGAGGAGCGGAAGCGGCAGGTGATGATCCTCCTGGTGGAGGACAACCCGGTGAACCAGAAGCTGGCGCTGCGCATGCTCACCAACGGTGGCTACCAGGTGGAGGTGGCGGCCAACGGCCAGGAGGCGGTGGACAAGGTGACCGCCAACCGGTACGACTTGGTGTTCATGGACGTGCGGATGCCCATCATGGACGGCCGGGAAGCCACCGCGCTCATTCGCCAGAAGGGCTTCGACCGGTTGCCCATCGTGGCCATGACCGCCGAGGCCATGAAGGGCGATGAGGAGAAGTGTCTGGCTGCCGGTATGAACGATTACATCTCCAAGCCCATCAAGCGGGAAAAGGTTTTCGACGTGGTGAACCGCTGGGTCTTCCGCCACACCGGAGCCGCGGACGAGGCCTGAAAAGGGTTGCTGGGGGCGGATTGCGGCGGCCGGGCGCCGCGGGTTTTTGCTGTTGACAAGGCACTCGGTTCCTGGTTATATCGGGGCCTTCACGGCGCGACCGTGCTTCGAGAGCGGGAATAACTCAGTGGTAGAGTGCAACCTTGCCAAGGTTGAAGTCGCGGGTTCGAATCCCGTTTCCCGCTCCAAACGCCTTGAGCCCCGGCGATACGGCGGCACGGGGCCGGCAGGCAGGCCAGAAGGTGTGAGGTCCGAACCCGGTTCGGACCTTTTTGCTTCTTCCGGGGAGAAAGCCTCCCCGATGCAATCCCACAGGGTAGGGAACGACCGATGAAGACATTGCTTATTCCGGTCAAGGACGTGGAGCGGAAGTGGTTCGTGGTGGATGCCCAGGATCAGGTGCTCGGCCGGATGGCGGCCGAGATCGCCTTCCGGCTCCGGGGCAAGCACAAGCCCGGCTACGCGCCGTTCATGGATGTCGGCGATTTCATCGTCGTCGTCAATGCCGACAAGATCCGCCTGACCGGCAACAAGATGGACGACAAGGTGTATTATCGCCATACCGGCTACCTCGGCGGCCTGAAGGAAACCACTCCCCGGCAGCTCATGGCCAAGAAGCCGACAGAGGTGCTGCGGCGGGCGGTGCGGGGGATGCTGCCCAAGACCTCTTTGGGCCGCAAGCAGCTCAAGAAGCTCAAGATCTACGCCGGACCGGATCACCCCCACCAGGCCCAGCAACCGGAAGAGCTCAGTCTGTAAGCCAGGAGAAGAACCGCCCCCGTCAAGGGCCATGCGGACGGAGAAACAGCATGACGGCAACACGCTACTACGCGACCGGAAAGCGCAAGACGGCCGTGGCCCGGGTCTGGCTGCAGCCGGGCTCGGGACGGATCACGGTCAATGACCAGGAGCCTGAGGTCTATTTCGGCGGTGGCTTCACCCACAAGGGCATCGAGCGCCCCCTGGAGCTGACCGAGACCGGCGGCCGCTTTGACATCCTGGCCACGGTGCGGGGGGGAGGCAAGGTGGCCCAGGCATCCGCCCTGTGCCATGGCATCGCCAAGGCCCTCCTTGGTGTGGATGCCGAGCATCGGCTGACCTTGAAGAAGGCAGGGCTCCTCACCCGTGATCCCCGGGCCAAGGAGCGCAAGAAGTACGGCCAGCGGTCGGCGCGCGCCCGCTTCCAGTACTCGAAGCGTTAGGGGTACAGCCGGCAGCGGCCGGCGACAAGGATTCGATTGCACGGGGAAGATCCAGGGATGGGCTTCCCCGTTTTTCGTTGGCGGAGGATACGCACATGGTGCGCGTTGGCATTGTCGGCGCCTCGGGGTATACCGGCGTCGAGCTGTTGCGCTTGGCGTGCTCCCACCCTGGGATTGACGTCACCCTGGCCACCTCCCGGCAGCACGCCGGCCAGCCGGTGGCAGCCGTTTTCCCCCACCTCAAGGGCAGGACCGATCTGTCCTTCGTCGAGCCTCCAGCCGCCTCGCTGGCGGAGAGCGCCGAGCTGTTCTTCCTGGCCGTGCCCCACCAGACGGCCATGGCTGTCGTGCCCGGACTCCTGGCCGCTGGTCGCCGGGTGGTCGACCTCAGCGCCGACTTCCGGCTCCGGGAGCCGGCTGTCTACGAGGCGTGGTACCAGCTGCACACGGCAACCGACCTGCTGTCTGAGGCGGTCTACGGCCTGCCGGAGATCCACCGGCAGGAGATCCGGCGGGCGCGCCTGGTGGCCAATCCCGGCTGCTACCCCACCAGCGTCATCCTGGGCCTGACGCCCCTCTTGGCGGCCGGTCTCGTGGACCCGGATTCGATCATCGCCGACTCCAAATCCGGCACCTCGGGTGCCGGTCGCGGCCTGAGCCTGGGCAGTCTGTTCTGCGAGGTGCACGATGGCTTCCGGGCATACAAGGTGGCCAGCCACCGCCACACGCCGGAGATCGAGCAGGAGCTGTCCCAGGCTGCCGGCCGGCCCCTCACCGTCTCCTTCACTCCGCACCTCCTGCCCACCAGCCGGGGCATCCTGTCCACGATGTATGCCCGCCTGCTCGCCAAGACGACCTGGGCCGACCTCGATGCCGTATACCGCAAGGCCTATGCCGGCGAGCCCTTTGTCCGCCTGTACGGCCAGGACGAGCTGCCTGCCACCCAGTATGTCCGGGGCAGCAATTTCTGCGACATCGGCTTTCGGGTCGATCCCCGCACCAACCGGGTGATCGTGGTGGCGGCCATCGACAACCTGGGCAAGGGTGCAGCCAGCCAGGCCATCCAGAACATGAACATCCTTTGCGGGCTGGACGAGACCACGGGACTGCTGGCAGCACCTCTCTTCCCGTGACCGGCCGCCGCTTCCTCAAGGTCACCCTGGCCTACGATGGCACCGCCTACCGGGGCTGGCAGCGGCAGCGGGATCCGGCCACCATCCAGGAGGTCTGCGAGAAGGCCCTGGGCCGAGTCCTGGGAGAGGCGGTCACCCTGCACGGTGCCGGTCGCACCGACGCCGGCGTGCATGCCCTGGGGCAGGTGGCGAGCCTGGTGACCGCCAGGCCCATCGCCACCGGCGGGCTGGCCCGGGGGGCCAACAGTCTCCTGCCCCGGGATATTCGGGTCCTGGCGGTCGAGGAGACCGCGGCCGGCTTCCATGCCCGGCGGAGCGCCCTGGCCAAGCGCTACCGCTACCGTCTGGCCATAGGCCGGATCCTGTTGCCTTACGACCGCCTGTACGCCGGCCACGAGCCGCGGTCCCTGGACCAGCCGGCCATGGGCCGCTGCCTGGCGGCCCTGGTTGGCGAGCACGACTTCCGCTCCTTTTGCGGCGCCGGCTCCCTGGATTTTGCGGCCCTGCCGCCCCGGGGCACGCGCCGGCGGATTCTGGCCGCCTCTTTGGCTCCGGAGCCGGGCCGGCCGGAGATTCTGGCCGTGGAGCTGGTCGGCGACGGTTTTCTGCGGCACATGGTGCGCAACATCGTCGGTACCCTCCTGGAGGTGGGGCGGGGCCGGCGGCAGGAGGGTGACTTCGCCGGCCTCCTGGCTGCTGGCGACCGCCGGCTGGCCGGGCCCACCGCGCCACCCCAGGGGCTGTTTCTGGTGGAGATCTTCTACCAGCCCGAGGGCCTGGCCGCCTTCCTGGCCACGTCCCAGACCTTTTCAACCACACCAGCCATCGAAAGGGAGTTGCCATGACCACGCCTGCCATTCCCCTGGCCGCCCGCCTGTCCCCCATCAAGCCCTCGCCAACCCTGGCCGTGGACGCCAAGGCCAAGGCCTTGAAGGCTGCCGGCGCCCCCATCCTCAACTTCTCGGTGGGTGAGCCGGATTTCGATACGCCAGCCCATGTACGGGAGGCCGCCAAGGCTGCCATTGATCAGGGCTTCACCCGCTACACCGCGGTGGGGGGCATCGCCGAGCTCAAGGAGGCCATCGCCGGCCGCCTCCGGGAGGACCACGGCTGGACCTACGGCCAGGACGAGATCGTCGTCTCCTGCGGCGGCAAGCACGGCCTTTACAATTTGGCCCAGGCAGTTTTCCAGCCCGGGGACGAGGTGCTTATCCCCAGCCCCTACTGGGTTTCCTATCCGCCCATCGTGCAGCTGGCCGGTGCCGCGCCGGTGCTCGTGCCCCTGGCCGAGGCGGACGGTTTCGACCTGCGGCCCGAGGTTTTGGAACGGCTGGTCACCCCCCGCACCCGGGGGATCATCCTCAACAGCCCGTCGAACCCTACCGGCGCCGTGTTCTCCACCGCGGCCCTGGAGACGGTGGCCCGCCTGGCCCGCCAGCACCGGTGGCTGGTGGTGAGCGACGACATCTACGACACCATCGTCTTCGACAATGAGCCCCTGCCCCACATCCTCAGGATCGCCCCGGACCTGCGGGACCAGGTCCTGATTGTCAACGGTGTTTCGAAGTCCTTTGCCATGACCGGCTGGCGCATCGGGCATACCGTCGGCCCCAAGCACATCATCGGCGCCATGACCAAGATCCAGAGCCAGAGCACCTCCAACCCCAGCTCCATCGCCCAGAAGGCAGCGGCCGCCGCCCTGGCCGGTCCCCAGGACTTTCCGCAGGCGATGACCCAGAGCTTCCGGGAGCGGCGGGACCTCATCATGGCCCGCCTTGCGGCCATTCCTGGCGTCACCTGCGTCAAGCCCAAGGGCGCCTTCTATGTCTTCCCCAATCTCGCCGCCTACTTCGGCAAATCGGTGGGTGGGCGCGTCATCCAGGGCTCCCTGGACCTGGCCGACTACCTCCTGGAAGAGGCCAGTCTGGCCACCGTGCCCGGTGTCGCCTTCGGGGCGGACGCCTTCATCCGCTTCTCCTTCGCCACTGCCCGGGCCGACATCGAGGCGGGCATGGACCGGTTGCGGGACGCCCTGGCACGGCTCGGCTAGAACGCCTGTGGCTGCGGCCTGCTCACGACACGCCTAGACCAGAATAGTGCATTTGTCCCCTGGTGCGGAGGCAGGGATGTTGACTAGTATGCGGGCCGGCAGGGGGCAGGTGCCGGCCCCTGCCGCGGACCGCGCAGCCGGTCGCCATCATCGGTCGAACAAGGTGGGGCCCGCCTATGGGTGTGAGACGCCACGTCCTCGTGGCCTTGGCCTGCGTCGTCTTCGGCACCGCCGTGGCGGCAGCGCTCCTCAGCCGCTGGCTGCTCGTGCCAACCTTCGCCCGCCTGGAGCGCGATGATGCCGCAAGGCATCTCGACGAGACCCGCCGCCAGATCCACGGCCTCGTAAGGCAGCTGGATTCTCTGAGCCGGGACTGGGCCTCGCGGGCCGAAACTGCCACGTTCGCCATCCTGCGCCCGGAAGCCTTCCTCGACCAGCATCTCTCCTCCCAGGCTAGCGCCAGCCAGCCATTGGACATCATTGGCATCTTCGGTCCGGATGGCGCGCCCATCGGCCTGGGGCATTGGGACCCGGAGACCGGGGGGCTTTGCACCTCCTCCCCGGCGGGGGTGGTCGGTGGTGTGCCGGCACTGATCAGGCAGGGCGAGCCGGCAAGCGTCCAGCAGGGATTGGCGCTGGGGCTCCAGGGGCCGTTCCTGTTCGTCGTCCGGCCGATTCCGCACCCCATCGACCGGGAGACGGTCGCTGGCACCCTGCTCGTGGGCCGATTTCTGACCGCGGCCCTGGCCTGGGAGCTGGGCCAGCGGACGGGTTGGCAGGTGACGCTCCGGCCCTGGGAACGAGGGTGGGCCGACCGGGAGGCCACCTTCCGTCAGCCCCAGGTGGAGGATGGCCTGCTGGTGCTCCGGGAGATCCTGCCGGATGTCGCTGGCTCCCCGGCCCTGCTCCTGGAAGGACGCCTGCCGAGGACGATCGATCGGCAGGGCCGGCGGGCGATCGGCTTCTACCTGCTGATGCTCAGCGTGGCCGAGGCCGGGGTTCTGCTGGTGGCCCTGATGCTCGTGGAGCGGGGTGTGCGCAGGTCCCAGCTGCTGACCGCAGCTGGCGCCACCATCGAAGCCGAGACCACGGTGCAGGCCCTCAGGCACGAGCCGGTGGCTGCCGGCGGCGACAGCATGGTGGTCGGGGATCTTCCCGCCGTGCGGCGGCAGGAAGAGCTGATGCGCCGGACCGAGAAGCTCCTGAGCTTGCCGACCCTGACCGGCGGCATCGCCCACGACTTCAACAACATCCTGGCCGTCCTGTTGGGCAACATCTGTCTCCTGGAGAAGCTGACGGCGGGAGATCCCCGGACGGCCGACCTCCTGACCGGGTGTCGCAAGGCGTGCCTGCGGGCCAAGGCTTTGGCGCGGCAGCTCCTCACCTTTGCCAAGGGCGGCCCGCCACGCCGGTCGGTGCTGCGTCTCGATGACCTCATCCAGGAGGCTGCTGGCTTCACCCTTTCCGGCTCCAGCTCCGCGGCCAGCTGCCGGTTCGCTCCTGACCTGTGGCCGGTGGAGGGCGATGAAGGGCAGCTGGCCCAGGTCTTCCAGAACCTGGTGGCCAATGCCGCCCAGGCCATGCCGGACGGCGGCGAGATCGGCATCGTCGCCAGCAACCGCGCCTTGACGGCGGATAACGCCCAGGGGCTGCCGGCTGGCGACTATGTCGTGGTGACCGTTTCCGACCAGGGACCCGGCATCGACCCGGCGGTCCTGCCCCGGATCTTCGAGCCCTATTTCACCACCAAAGAGAAGGGAAGCGGGCTGGGCCTCGCCATCTGCCAAACGGTGGCCCGGGACCATCGCGGCGCCTTGGTCGTGCAATCCGCACTCGGGCAGGGCGCCACCTTCTTGGTCTTCCTGCCCGCCGGTCGCGGGCTTCCCCTGCCGGTCCGGCCTCGGCCCCGGCTCTCGGAAAGCCAGGGCCGGGCTGTGGTGGCGGACCAGGATTCCCCGGTGCCGCGCACCGCCCGCTCCCTGGGGTCCTCTCCGGGTGGTCAGCCGGCAGCGGTCTGCCACGGCGGAACGACTATCGAATACCGAACAAGGAATGTCCAACCGTCCCTTCAGCCTTCGAAATTCCTTGTTGGACATTCGGCGGTTCGTCTTTCACCGTAGGGCAGCCTGCCGCCGGTGTCTGGCGCGCAGTCGCTGGCGTCGCCCTGGATCTTGGCCACGGCATGGGGAACAGCCGGCCAGATCGCCGCCAGATTCTCCAGCGCACCCGCCGGGCTGCCCGGCAGATTGACGATCAGAGTCTGGCCGCGGATACCGGCCACCGCCCGGGAGAGGCTGGCCGTCGGGGTCTTCTTGCGGCTGGCGTGCCGCATCGCCTCGGCCAGGCCCGGGATCAGCCGCTGGCAGACACCAACGGTCGCCTCCGGGGTGACATCCCGGGGTGCCAGCCCGGTGCCGCCGGTGGTGAGCACCAGATCGCACCTCGCCTCATCCGCCCAGCGCCGCAGCACGGCGGCGATCGCCTCGGCCTCGTCGGGCACCAGGCCAAAGACCACCTCCTCTTCCCCTCGATCCTTCAGCCAGCTTGCCAGCGCTGGCCCGCCCCGATCCTCCCGCTCGCCCCGGAAGGCACGATCGCTCACCGTCAGGATGCCGATCCGCATGCTGCACCTCTTGGAAGGTTGTATGAGAATTGCTGGGCTGAGAACGCTTTGCCGCTTGACAAGGGAAATCCGCGGTTGATAGGGAAAGAGGACGGCCCGGCGTACCCCCTTTCAACAACCAACCTACTCAAGAAGAAGGAGGCGACGACATGGCGATCTCGAGACGGGGATTCCTCAAGGGCAGCGGCGCGGTGCTGGCCGCTGGCGCGGCAGTGGCCAGGCCCATGGCGGCTGAAGCCCGCCAGGAGGAGCTGAGGATCAAAAACGCTACCCAGACCACATCGGTCTGCCCGTACTGCGCGGTGGGCTGCGGCCTGGTCGTGCACAGCAAGGCCGGCCGGGTGGTGAACATCGAGGGTGACCCCAGCCACCCCATCAATCGCGGCGCCTTGTGCCCCAAGGGCGCTTCGTTGCTGCAGCTGGTCAACAGCCCGGAGCGGGTGGCCAAGCCCCGGTATCGGGCGCCGGGCGCTGCGGAATGGCACGAGGTGGAGTGGGACTGGGCCCTGAGTGAGATCGCGAAAAGGGTGAAGAAGAGCCGGGACGCCTCCTTTGTCACCACCAATGCCAAGGGCCAGACCGTCAACCGTTGCGATGGCATCGCCCACGTGGGCAGCGCTGCTTTGGACAACGAGGAGTGCTATCTCCTGCAGAAGTGGATCCGCTCCCTGGGCATTGTCTATATCGAGCACCAGGCCCGTATCTGACACTCCGCCACGGTAGCGGCTCTGGCAGAGTCGTTCGGACGCGGGGCGATGACCAATCACTGGATCGACATCCGCAACGCGGACGTCATCCTGATCATGGGCAGCAATGCTGCCGAAAACCATCCCATCTCCTTCAAGTGGGTCACCGAGGCCAAAGACCGGGGGGCGACGCTCATCAGCGTTGATCCCCGTTTCACCCGCACCTCCGCCAAGGCGGATATCTACGCCCCCTTGCGCTCCGGTACCGACATCGCCTTTCTCGGGGGCATGATCCGCTACATCCTCGACCACCAGCTTTACCACGAAGAGTATGTCCGTCTCTACACCAACGCCAGCTTCCTGGTCAACACCCAGTTCCAGATGCCCGGCGAGCTGGACGGAGTCTTTTCCGGCTACGACCCCAACGCCCGGAAATACGACAAGAAGACCTGGGCCTTCCAGGCCGACGAGGCCGGCGTGGTGAAGAAGGACCCCACCATGACCGACCCCTGGTGCGTGCTGCAGCTTCTCCGGAAGCACTATGACCGCTATGACCTGGACAGCGTCTCGGCGGTGACCGGCACCCCCCGGGATCTTCTGGAAAAGGTCTACCAGGCCTATGGCAGCACCGGCAAACCGGACAAGGTGGCAACAGTGATGTACGCCATGGGCTGGACCCAGCACACGGTGGGCACCCAGAACATCCGGGCCATGGCCGTCATCCAGCTGCTGCTGGGCAACATCGGTCGCGCCGGCGGCGGGGTCAACGCCCTCCGCGGCGAGAGCAACGTCCAGGGCTCCACGGACTATGGCATCCTGTTCCACATCCTGCCCGGCTACCTGCGGACCCCGTCCGCCAGCGACACCAGCCTGGCAGTCTACAACGACAAGGGCACCCCCAGGACCGTGGAGGCCCGCAGTCTCAACTGGTGGAGCAACTTTCCCAAGTACTCGGTCTCCCTCCTGAAGGCCTTCTTCGGCGACGCTGCCACCCCGGAGAATGATCTCGGCTTCGCCTGGCTGCCCAAGCTGGATGATGGCCAGAACGCCTCCTGGCTGATGCTCTTCGACCAGATGGCCCGGGGCAAGTTTACGGGCTTTTTCGCCTGGGGCCAGAACCCGGCCTGCTCCGGCTCCAATGCTGGCAAGGTGCGCAAGGCCCTGGCCAAGCTGGACTGGCTGGTGAACGTCAACATCTTCGACAACGAGACCGGCTCGTTCTGGCGCGGGCCGGAGGTGAATCCGGCAGAGATCAGGACCGAGGTCTTCTTGCTGCCCTGTGCCGTCTCGGTGGAAAAGGAGGGCAGCATCACCAACTCCGGCCGTTGGGGCCAGTGGCGGTACAAGGCCGTGGAGCCCGCTGGCCAGGCCCGGCCGGATGCCGAGATCATCAATGAGCTGCACCAGCGGGTGCGTGCCCTGTATGCCCAGGAGGGGGGAGCGTTCCCGGAGCCGATCATGAAGCTGGCCTGGGACTATGGTCCCAAGGACAGCGCCGGCCGGGTCACCCATGTGGATCCCCATGCGGTGGCCAAGGAGATCAACGGCTATTTTCTGGTGGACAAGGACATCAAGGGCACGGTCTACAAGAAGGGCAGCCTGGTGCCCAGCTTCGCCTTTCTCCAGGACGACGGCTCCACCTCCTCCGGCAACTGGCTCTATTGCGGCTCCTACACCGGCAAGGGCAACATGATGGCCCGTCGCAAGGACGAGGATGCGAGTGGCATCGGCCTCTATCCGGAGTGGGCCTGGAGCTGGCCGGTGAACCGGCGCATCATCTACAACCGGGCCTCGGTGGACGAGCTGGGCCGGCCCTGGGACGAGAAGCGGGCGGTCATCCGCTGGGCCGGCGAGAAGTGGACCGGCGATGTGCCGGATGGCCCGGCGCCGCCCCTCCGGAGCTCGGACGGTACCGACAACCCCAAGAGCAGCCTGCCGTTCATCATGAAGCCGGCCGGCGTCTCCTCCGTCTTCGGACCCGGTCCCAACGACGGCCCCTTCCCGGAGCACTATGAGCCTCTGGAGTGTCCCCTGCAGGAGAACCCGTACTCCAAGTCCCATCGCATCAACCCCACCACCAAGCTCTTCTACACAGAGGGCAGCGCCGAGCTGGATGACATCTTCCTGTCCTGCGACATCCGCTATCCCTTCGTGGCCACCACCTACCGGGTCACCGAGCACTGGCAGACCGGGGCCATGACCCGGCCGCTGCCCTGGCTGCTGGAGATGGTGCCCGAGAGCTTCATCGAGCTCAGCCGCGAGCTGGCGGCCGAAAAGGGGATCAGGAATGGCGACCGGGTGAAGGTCTCCTCGGCCCGGGGGCAGATTTTTGCCGCCGCCATCGTCACCAGCCGCTTCCGGCCCTTCAAGGTCATGGGCACAACCGTGCACCAGGTGGGGATGCCCTGGTGCTTCGGCTGGCAATACCCCAAGGACGGCCGTGGTGGGGACTCGGCCAATCTCCTCACCCCCACCATCGGCGATGCCAACACCATGATCCCGGAAACCAAGGCCTTCATGGTCAACATCGAAAAGGTCTAGGAGGCAGCCATGGCCAAGAGCGTCCTTGTCGATCTCACCCGCTGCATCGGTTGCCGGGGCTGCCAGGTGGCCTGCAAGGCCTGGAACGAGCGCCGCACCCGGCCCACCACCATCCGCGGCACCTTCACCAACCCGGAGCGCCTCTCCTCGGACACCTACACCTTCATCCGCTTCGTGGAGGAGGAAGTGCAGGGCGGACCGGTCTGGACCTTCATCAAGGACCAGTGCCTCCATTGCAAGGACCCGGCCTGTGTCTCGGTCTGCCCGGTGGCGGCCCTGGTCAAGACCCCGACCGGGCCGGTCACCTACAGCCACGACCGCTGTATCGGCTGCCGGTATTGCATGATCGCCTGCCCCTTCCAGATCCCCAAGTACGAGTGGGAGTCCCCCCTGCCCTGGGTGCAGAAGTGCGATTTCTGCGCCGAGCGCCTGGCGGAAGGCATGCTGCCGGCCTGCGTCAAGACCTGCCCCACCGGCACCATGTTCTTCGGCGAGGCCGAGGAGGTAGCGGCCGAAGCCGAAAGGCGGCTGGCCAAGGGGGGCTATGTGGACCACATCTACGGCAAGGAGGAGGCGGGCGGCACGTCCTGGATCTACCTCGCCTCCCGGCCCTTTGCCGAGCTGGGCTTCCGGACCCAGGTCTCGAAGCGGCCCCTGCCGCCCTTGACCTGGGAGTACATCACCCACATCCCGGCCATCTTCGGCCTGGTGTTCGCGGTGGGCCTGGGCGCCTGGGTGGTCACCCGGCGGGATGAGGTGGCGGAAAAGGAGGGACGGCGATGAAGACCTCGGAAAAGATCCCCTTCTTCAGTCCGGCCACCTCTCTGGCCTCCCTGGTGGTGCTGCTGGCCATCGGTGTCGCCGTCTACCGGTTGGCCAAGGGCCTGGGGGCGGCCACCAACCTCAACGACAACTTCCCCTGGGGGCTGTGGATCGGCTTCGACCTCCTGGGCGGGGTGGCCATGGCGGCCGGCGGCTTCATCATCGCCGGCACGGTGTATCTCTTCAACATCAAGAAGTACAAGCCCATCGCCCGGCCAGCGGTCCTCACCGCCTTTCTGGGCTATCTCCTGGCGGTGGTGGCCCTGATGCTGGATCTCGGCCACCCCTACCGCATCTGGCACCCGGCGGTGATGTGGCAGATCCACTCCATCATGTTCATCGTCGCCCTGCACGTCATCGGCTACACCACCGTCCTGGCCATCGAATTCTCCCCCATGCTCTTCGAGCGGCTGGGGCTTGAGGGTCCCTTGCGCTTCGTCCGCAAGATCATGGTGGGCGCGGTCCTGGCCGGCTGCATGCTGTCGGTGCTCCACCAGTCCTCCCTGGGCGCGGTCTACCTCATCGCCCCCGACAAGCTTTCCCCCCTGTGGTACAGCTCCCTCATGCCATACCACTTCCTGGTCTCGGCGGTGATGATGGGGCTCACCATGGTGTCCTTCGAGTCGATCATGAGCGCCAAGGCCTTCAACCACCCGCCCCCCATGGAGATCCTGACCGGCCTCGCCCGGGGGACCACCATCGCCCTGGCCGGCTATCTGGTCTTCAAGCTCTGTTCCCTGGCCACCGGTCCTGGGGTGGCCACGGCCCTGGACGGGTCGTACGAGGCCAACATGTATCTTCTGGAGATGGGGATGGGCGTCGTGCTGCCGCTCCTGCTCCTGGTCTCCCGCAGCATCCGCACCAGCATCAAGGGGCTGGTCTGGGTGGATCTTCTTGTCATCAGCGGCGTCATCCTCAACCGGATGAACATCGCCATCACCGGCATGTACCGGCACGGCGCCAGCACCGGTGCCAGCTATGCCCCCTCCTGGATGGAGGTGGTGATCACTTTGGGCATCGTCGCCCTGGGGGTGATCCTCTTCCGGGCCGCTGGCTTCTTCCTGCCCCTCTTCCCGGACGAGGCCAAGGTCAAGGCCTGAGCGGCGCCGGCACGCCAGGTCAGGAGGCAACCTGTTTCCGGAAGCGTCGCGACCACGAGGCCGGCGGTCAGTGGGATCTGACCGCCGGCCCTTGCCGTCAGTCAAGAAGGAGTCCTGCCATGCCAAAACGCCTTTTCGTCCTGACTGTTCTGTGCCTTCTCATCCTGCGGTCAGCGGCGGCCCTGGCTGCTGAAGAGCGGGCCCAGGTTCCCATCGGCTCCTCACCCAGCACCGGTCCGGCCAATGCGCCGGTGACCATTGTCGAGTTCCTGGACTTCCAGTGAGCCCACTGCGCGGCGGCCGGTCCGACCGTCAAGCGGCTCCTTGCGGCCTTTCCTGGCAAGATCCGGCTGGTGATCAAGAATTTTCCCTACAAGTACCGGGATCACGCCCCTGCCGCGGCCCTGGCGGCCCTGGCCGCCGGTGCGCAGGGCCGCTACTGGGAGATGCATGACCTGCTCTTGGCCCGTTCCCCGCGCCTGGATCGGCCCGCGGTCCTCAGGATGGCCGACGAACTGGGGCTGGACCGGCAGCGCTTCGAAGCGGATCTGGACAACCAGGCCTTCAAGGAGGCCATCGAGCAGGATCTGGCGCTGGCCCGGCAGCTCGATCTGTTCAACACCCCCACCTTCTTCATCAACGGTCGCAAGGTGGTGGGCAACCGCTCCTTCGACTATCTGCAATCCATCGTGCACGAGGAGCTCGCCCATGCCGCCCCCTGACCCCTGGCGTCCAGGCAGCCGGGCTCCGCGCCGGTGGCTGTGGCTCCTGGTGCTCGGCCTTGGCCTCGCCGGCCCGGTTGTCGCTGCCGGCGGCCCGCTTTTGCCTCTCGGCGAGGCGCCCCCATCCCGGCTCAACCCCCTGACTCCGGCCAAGATTGCCCTGGGCACGATGCTCTTTTTCGATCGCCGCCTGTCCGGGGACGGCACCATGAGCTGCGCCTCCTGCCACATCCCCGAGCTGGCCTTCGCCGACGGCCAGGCCATCTCCCTGTCCTATCCCACCACCGCCAACTGGCGCAATGCCCCCACCCTCATCAACATCGCCTTTGCCCGCTTCCTGTTCCACGATGGCCGCAGCGCCTCCCTGGAGGATCAGGCCCTGTTTCCGATCATGTCCAGCTTCGAGATGAACCAGAATCTGGACTTCCTGGAAGAGGAGCTGCGCTCGGTGCCCGAGTACCGGCAGGCCTTTGCCGAGGTGTTCGGCTCCGAGGACACCTCCCGGGACCGGGTGGGGCTGGCCCTGGCCGCGTTCCAGCGCACCCTGGTCTCCCGGGGAGCGCCGATCGATCGGTTCCTGGCCGGCGACCAGGAGGCCCTTTCCCGGGAGGCCCAGAGCGGCTTGGCGGTGTTCACCGGCAAGGGGCGCTGCACGGACTGCCATTTCGGTCCGACCCTGGCCGATGACCGCTTCCATGCCCTGCATGTGCCGGAGAACCCGATTCAGGATGCTCGGGTGGCGGCCACCCGCCGCTTCGTGGCCAAGGTCAGCCGCTACGAGGGCTACCGGGATCTCACCGAAGATCCGGGCCGCTACCTGGTGAGCAGGAACGACGAGGATTGGCGGGCCTTCCGCACCCCGACCCTGCGGGAGATCGCCCGCACCGGCCCCTACATGCATAACGGCAGCTTCGCCACCCTGGAGGAGGTGATCACCTTCTTCGACCAGGGCGGCGGGCCCGGCAACCGCAAGCTTGTGCCCCTGTTCCTGTCCGCGGTCGAGAAGAGGGCTGTCGCGGTGTTCCTGCGCGAGGCCCTCACCGGCGAAGAGATCGTGGTCCGACCGCCGTCCATTCCCTGACGCCATCCTGTAGCCACGGCCCTCCCGGTTGCCCCGCGTGAGGCCGCCTGTCCGAAGCAAAGGGTTCGACCGGTCATCATCCTGTGAAGTCGATTCACGGACTAGGGTTGTTGGTGGAGAACATCTCACTTGAGAGCTGGCTTCACTTTTCAGTATCTTGACAATAGGGGAAATTAACGAAGTCGATTTCCAAGGATGCAGCAACTGCCGCAGTAAACGGCCCTTCCTGGTAACAACTCGCCATAACAAGGTGTTGCGGTGATCGCTCCCCCGGGGGCCCCTGCTTTCGAGTGCCGGCTCGAGGCTGGGGGATGGGGAGCGGCGCCGTTGGCGCAGAAGCGTGCGCCATGGTGCCGGCACGAGGCGATCACACCGCCGGTCGGCCCGGAACATCGGTCTGCTCTGCCTCCTGCCTGAAGAACCGTGGACGACAACAGGCCCCAATTGAGCAAAAGAGGGGCAATATGCCTGGCCTGAAATCCCAGGACGAGTCAGGCGAACGGGCACGCTGGGCATCCGTGCCGGCGAACTGATGAGGCTTATTCGGCGGGCTATTGTGGAGGAAGACCGATGAAGAGAGCAGGGGCTGCCTGGCTGGCGGTGTTTGCGGCCTGTCTGGGGATGCCGGCGTGGAGCCTGGCGGCGGCGTCGGGCTATGTCTGGTCCGCATCCGTAGCGGTGGAGGCGCCGGCCGCGGTCGCCCTGGATGGGGGCGAGCGGCTGTACGTGGCCGAGACCGCCCGGGACCGGGTGCTGGTGCTGGGGACCGACGGCCGGCTGCTGAGGATCGTTGCCGGCGTGCCCGAACCCATCAGCCTGGCGGTGACCGGCGACGGCCAGCTTCTGGTCGGCAGCGCCGGCCGGGGCTCCGTCGAGGTCTTTGACCAGGAGGGACGCTGGTCGCACCAGCTGGGCCAGGGGAATGGCGAGGTGGGCCAACCGGCCGCCATCGGCGTCGATGGCCAGGGCCAGGCCTATGTCGCGGACGCGGCGGCCAACACGATCACGGTCTACAGTATTCAGGGCCAGCCGCTTGGGTCTTTCGGCAGCCCGGGCAGCGGCGACGGTGAGCTGCACCATCCCACGGCCCTGGCGGTGGACGACCGGCGCGGCGAGATCGTGGTCTGTGATCTGCCGGAGCAGGAAGTGGCCAAGGAGTCCTGGCCAACGGGCACCATGGCCACGGCTCGGGTGCAGGTCTTTGACCGCCAAGGCGGCTTCTTGCGGAGCTTCGGCCAGTTCGGGGAAGGCCCGGGCCTCCTGCTCAAGCCGGTGGGGGTGACCGTCGATCCCGAGGGCCGTCTGTATGTGGCCGACGCCTACCAGAATGTGGTGCAGGTCTTTGACGGGACGGGTCAGGGCCTCGAAATGCTCACGGACAACGAGCACCCCTTCCGCACGCCGGTTGGCCTGGCCATCGGGGCCCAGTCCGGCCGTCTGGCCGTCGCCTCCCTCAATACCGGCCGGGTGGAGATCTTCCGCCTTCCCATCGACCATCTGCTGACCGCCTTCGCCGGTCCTGGGGGCAGCATCACCCCGGCCGGCGCTCTGACCGTGGCCCAGGGCAGCGAGGTCACCTTCACGGCCGCTCCCGCGGACGGCTATGCCCTGGTCGACCTGCTGGTGGACGGCGCCTCTGTGGGGGCGGTGCCGAGCTACACCTTCCGCAACATTGTCGCCGCGCACAGCATCGAGGCGCAGTTCGACCGGCGGCGCCACACCGTGGCGACCGTGGCTGGCGAGCACGGCACGGTCTTCCCGGCCGGAGACACAGCCGTGGAGCATGGTGCCGACCTCGTTCTGTCCATCAGCCCCGAAGCGGGCTTCCGGGTCACCACGCTGACCGTGGACGGCACGCCGGTGGCCCTGGGCGCCGGTGGCTCGTTCACCTTGGCCAATGTGCAGGCCGATCACGAGCTGGCGGTGCAGTTCTCCGCTGCCACGTATCCGGTTACCGGCATCGCCGGGGAGGGGGGACTGATCGCGCCCGCGGGCACCGTGACGGTGGCCGCGGGCGCCGACCAGTTCTTTGCCATCACCCCGGCCCCCGGTTTCCGGATTGTCGACGTGCTGGCGGATGGCCGGTCCGTGGGAGCGGTCTCCACCTATACCTTCCGGGGGGTGCAGGCGGGCCACCAGCTGGTCGCCCGCTTCGGTCCCGAGGCCGCCTACACCATCACCGCCACCGCTGGCAGCTATGGCGCCATCGCGCCCTCGGGGACGGTCACCGTGGCTGGCGGTGCGGCCCAGGAGTTTCGGATCCTGCCGTCCCAGGGCTACGAGGTGGCCGACGTGCTGGTGGACGGCGCCTCGGTGGGTCCCCGTACCGCTTTCCGCTTCTCCGAGGTGAGCGCCAGCCACAGCATCGAAGCGCTCTTCCGGCTGCCCACCCGCTGGTACGGGCTGGCGGTCAGCGTGGCCGGCACCGGAGAGGTTGCCAGCGAGCCCGGTGGCATCCAATGCCCTGCCGATTGTGGTGGCGATTTTGCGGCCGGGAGCCGCGTGCAGCTCGTCGCCACTCCTGGCCCGGACATGGCCTTCCGGGGCTGGGAAGGGGCCTGCGCCGGCTCGGGTCCGTTGTGCGCGGTGACGATGGAGGAGGCCCGCACCGTGACCGCCACTTTCCTGCCGGCGGCGGACTTCGAAGGCTTCGAGACCGGCGACCTCACCAGGCTGCCCTGGCGCACCGCCTCCCAGGGCTGGATCGTCGCGGCAGAGGAATCCCACGCTGGCCGCTTCGCGGTCATGGCGCCCGCCACGCTGGCGCCCACCGAGGCCGGCTATCTGGAGCTGCCGTTGCAGGTGAGAGCCGCCGGGGAGCTGACCTTCTGGCTGAAGGTCGCCGGTGGTGAGCTGGTGCTCTTTGTGGACGGGGCGGCCCAGACCTCCTGGATCGGGACGGACGGTTGGCAGATGGCCCGCCAACCGCTCAGCCCGGGTCCCCATGTCGTGCGCTGGGAGTATTTTCCGGCCGCAGGCTCCCCGGGGACCGCCTGGCTGGATGACGTGGCCCTGCCTGCTCGCGAGCCCCAGGAGGTGCCGCTGCCCGACCTCAAGGCCAACGGCCTGGACGGTCCGGTCGCCCTGGCGCCGGGCGAGCGGCTGGTGGTGAGTCTGGGCCTCCATGCTGGTACCCTGGCTGGCCAGGACGGTGACTGGTTTGTGGCCCTGTATGCCTTCAACCGGCTGTTCTTCTTGGATCTGCGGCGGCAGCGCTGGACCCAGCGGCCCGAGGTGAGCTGGCAGGGTCCCCTGGTGGACGTGCCGTCCCAGGTGCCGGTCCTGGATGCCACGGGACTGCCGGCCGGGGCCTACACGTTCTTCTTCCTGCTCGACACGAGCCGCAATGGCCGGCTGGACAGCGCCTGGCGGCAGGACAGCGTGCAGGTGCAGGTATCGGGACAGGCCGACTGAAGGATTAGGGAAACCAGGTCGAATCGCTGGCCGGGGTTTGCACGGGGAGGCGGATGATGAAGCTGGGCAGGATGGGAATCGGCTGGCTGGTTGTTGGCGGGTTGTTGATCCATGGCGTGGCGCAGGCGGATCGGCGGGGGCTGGACAGTCCGCACTCCAGCGTCAACTCGTTGAGCTGCCTGTCGTGTCACTACATGACCTTCCAGAATCCGCCGGACTGGGTTCTGCACGAGCCCCAGGACATCGATGACACCGCCTACAACAACCTGTGCTGGAGTTGCCACAACAATGTCATTGCGCCCCATGTGGCGCCGCATTCCAGCCTGGAGACCAGCACCCGCTACGGCACGTGGTCCATCGAGTGCCGGGCCTGCCACTGGGTGCACCAGCAGATGCAGTACCGGACCTACGGGGCGGCCAGCTATGTCGCGTCCGGCAACTCCTCGGCCGTGGATGCCACCACCCTGACTGTGACCGGCGCTGGCTGGGCCGAGGACCAGTTCAACGGCTATCTCCTGGTGCCCAACACCGCCGAGGTCTCCTTCAACTACCCGATCATCGATACCACGGGCGAGACCTTGACCGTGGCCGGGCCGATTGACCTGGACCGGGCGACCGCCGGCGACCCCTTTGCCATCGTTTACGGCAATTACATCAAGAGCACGCTGCGCACCCCCAACAGCGGCAGCCGGACGGTCCGCTTCTTCCGGCCCACCGGGCCGAATTCCTTTGCCGACGGCACCGGTGCCCAGGACGGGGTCTGCGAGGTCTGCCACACCCAGACCACCCATTTCCGGAACGACGGCACGGGCAGCCAGCAGAATCACGAGAACATCGGCGGTGGCCAGGAAGGCACGCGCTGTGTCAACTGCCACGCCCACACCGATGGCTTTGCCCATGGCGGCAGCGGTGGCGGCGGCGGGGCGGACGGCTCCGGCTGCGGCAGCGCCACCGCCTGCCATGGCACGGTCCGCTCCCACACCACCCATGTCTCCGGCACCCAGCTCAGCCTGGCCTGCATCGAGTGCCACGCGCCCAACAACCTGCCCAGCTTCCGGGACGGGGCCGCCAACAAGGAGGCGACCACGGTCTGTGACAACTGCCATGCCGAAGGGGCGGCCCTGGCCAAGCAGTACTGGGCGTATCCCGGCTCCAATACCGGAGCGGCCGGCAGCTGGCGGGTGGTGGAAGGGGAGGCATCCTTCTGCGGCTCCTGCCACGACGCCACCCCGGGCAACACCAAGGGGGATGGCAGCGGCGACAATGCCTTCAACGTGCTGGGCGACGGAGCGACCTTTGGCTTCTACGTCACCGGTCACGGCAAGCCCGCCGGCACTTACGGGATGCTCTCCTTCCAGCCCGCCGGCGGCACCGGCAACCCGGCCGCCGGCCAGGGCTGCGCGGCCTGCCACGATCTCGGCTCCAGCCATTTCGGCAACGCCGGCAAGCGGCTTGCGGCCGGCTTCGAGAACGACCAGCAGAACGCCAACTGCAACAACTGCCATGCCCCGGGTCAGAGCGCGACCCATGATCCCCAGTTCTACACCACCTCGGCGGCCTACGAGGGATCAGCCCATGGCAGCAAGCTGTGCACCGACTGCCACGAGGTGCACGGGGTGACAAACGGCGGTAGCCAGGGTACCGCTGCGGGCATGACCAAGGCCAACCAGGAGACCCTGTGCGCCAACTGCCATGCCAATGGCGGCCACCCCGGGGTGGGCAGCGCCTCCTATGCCATCGGCGCCGCGACCTATACCCTGGAATGCGTCTCCTGCCATAACGTCCATGTGGTGACCGGCACCTTTGCCCAGGCCCCGGACAACAAGAGCCCGGTGACCCGGATCACCGACATCACCAACGTCTGGGGGGATGCCGCCGGCGAGAAGATGAGCGATTACGCCGGCAGCGGCACCTACCGGGTGCCCAACGGCGGCTACTCCTTCCCCGGCGACCAGCTGCCAGACTACGCCACCTTTTGCCTCACCTGCCATGGCCAGCCGGGCAGCCCGCCCTTTGGTATCAACTGGACCGGTGATGCCCATGGCACGGAATCGGCCAATCAGCCCAACGGCTACGGCACCTGCCCCAACTGGTTTGCCTGTGGCAAGGCCTTTGGCTGGGACAACGATGATTGCCAGGACGAGGCGAGCTGCTGGCCGGCACGTCCTCGCGGCTGGGGGGATCAGCTTTACTCCCGGGAGCCGTACACCCACCTGGAGCGGGTCGGCGGTGCCAACTTCACCCTCTCCTGCACCGACTGCCATACCGGCCATGGCACCGGCACCCTGGGCCGCGCCAATGTCAACGGCGGCACCTTCACGTCGGTCTGGAATACCATGTGCAACAACTGCCATTACTATTACAGCGACTGGCATGCGGGCATGGCCTGCGGCAACGCCAGCTGCCACGTCTCGGACCGCATGAACCAGGCCTCCGGAGCGACCCTGCACGGCATTTCCCACGCCCACGGCTCCGGCGGCATCCGGACGCCGGACCAGACCCTGGCCTGCCATCTGGCCTTCTCCGACAACCTCCAGGACTCCGGCGGTTGGCAGCTGGACGGCATCTGGCGGGTGACGAGCGGCGCCTTCACCACCGGCAAGGTCGGCCGTGCCATCGAGGTCAGCGACGACCCGGTGGAGATCGGCACCGAGAACGCGTACTGGTCCACGGATGCCGGCTATCATGGCACCTGGGTCTATACCGAGATGAAGAACAACATGACCCTGGAGGCCTGGGTCTACCCCACCTCGGACACCAACGAGCGCAAGATCCTGGCCAAGCACACCTACTGGGACGGCGGCTACGCCCTGGTGCTCAAGCAGCTCGACGGCTCCCTCAAGGTCGGACTTCTGACCAGTATCGACGGCGGTGGTCCCACCACGGGCTGGGATTCCGAGGTCTGCAACGGCCTGCGCGGCGCTTTCAGCTCGGTGACCATTCCCTTGAACGACTGGACCCATGTGGCCGCCACCTACGATGCCGCTGGCCCGGACCGCAATCCGGCTGACGGCTCGGTGGGCCGGATCCGCATCTATGTCAATGGCGAGGATGTGACGACAAGCTACGCCAACGTCAACTCCTGCTATGCCCAGCCAGGTACCGGCGAGACCAGCATGTTCCCCTACTCCGACCACAACGACCGGGACCCTGAGGTCTGCTACAACGGCCAGTGGTGCGCCTCGGCCCTGTCGGTGGGTGGCCTCAACTGGTCGGCCCCCAACGACAACTTCATCGGCCGGCTGGACGAGGTGAAGATCTGGAACGTCACCAAGAACGTCACCTACTTTGCGCCCATCGACGCCTCGGTGGCGCCCAGGATTCTCTCCGCGAAGGTGGCCTCGGCCACAACCATCACCGTGGCCTTTTCGGAGGGGGTGTACACCAGCCCCGGTCAGACCGGGGCCCTGGTGCCGGCGGACTTTGTCTACACCGATCTGGACAACGGCCGCACCATCACCGGCGTCAGCCATGCCGCTGGTGCCAGCACCGCCACCCTGACCCTTTCCGCCGCCCTGGATCTCAGCGACGACATCGGGGTGGACACCGTGGCAGCGGCGGCCAACGCCATTTTCGAGAACCAGGGCATCGCGGTGGACACGACCGCGGTGGCCATCTCCGGCTCCTTGTGCCCGGACCCGGCGGTCTTCCCGCTCAATGAGCCGTCCTGCAGCGCCACGGCCCAGGATGCGGGCGGCTTTTTGACCGGCACGGTCAACAACCCCTGCACCACCTTCACCGGCGACGGCTCCCTCCATGCCGACGGCACCACGGCCAACACCATCATCTTTGCCGATGCCGACACCTGCCTGGGCGGGGACGGCCGGGCTCTCACCGTGGAGGCACGGGTCAAGCCCACCGGCGCCAGCGGCACGGCCAACTACATCAAGCGGATCATCTCCCGGACCACCACCACCGGCAACTGGCAGCTGTCCGCCTGGCGGAACAACTCCTGGGCCGAATACGAGGCGCCGGCCGGGCAGTACTCCTTCGCCTTCTGGGTGCGGCCGGTGGACGCCCACGGTGGCCAGACCTGGAAGCCGGTCAAGACCGATTATCTCGTCTGTCCCCTGGTCTCGGATCACTGGTACCAGGTGCGGGCGGTCTGGAACAGCGACAAGGCTGCCGGCATCCCCGGTGACATCTTTGTGGACGACCAGGGCACGGATGGCAACGGCGCCGGCGAGGCCTGGAGCGGTTACATCAACTGCACCAACGCCAGCCAGAGCCAGAACACCGCGGACCGGCAGTTGGTCCAGGGCGATGTCATCAACATCGAGACCGGGGATACGGCCATCGGATCCGACGTGGGCGGGGGCAGCCTGTTCCAGGGACTTATCGACTGGGTGCAGTGGCAGAGCACCGTAGACTATACCGGGGTGCAGGGCGCGCCGTAGCGGCTCGGTGCTGCCGCGGCAAGGGATGCGGGTGGCGCCAGGATGGCGGAGCGATTTGACGAATAACTGGGGCAGAGAGCGGTTCAGGGGAGGATCGAATCATGCGATGGCCAATGCTGTTGTCCGGATGGGGGGTGGTCCTGCTTCTGGCCAGCCAGGTGCAGGCGCAGGTGACCGGGGTGTGCAGCAACTGCCACACCATGCACAACAGCCAGAACGGCGCCGGCCTGGCGAGCGCCGGCACCGGCGCTCGCTGGGACGGGGGGGCGGTGCAGGGCGGCGTCTCGGCTGCGGCCCAGGCGTCGCTTCTGGTCACCGACTGCGTGGGCTGCCATTCCAGCAATGGCAGTGCCAGCACCATCACCCTGGGGGATTCGGTGATTCCCATTGTCTACAACGCCGTGGCGCCGACCAGCCCGCTGGCCGGCGGCAACTTCTACTGGGTGGCGGCGGGGGGCGATGCCTATGGCCACAACGTGCGCGGCATCTCCGACCAGGATGCCAGTCTTCCCGCAGCACCCGGCGCGGTCGGCTGCCTCAACAGCTGCCACACGGCCCTGACCCTGTCGGATG
>JBFMBH010000024.1 GCA_040755095.1 Thermodesulfobacteriota bacterium | reverse complement strand
TTCCCGGGACAGCTGGAGGTCCCGTTTCGTCCTGGTGAGCTGGTTGATGGCGTTGCGCAGCTCCTGGGTGCGCATGAGCACCATCTGCTCCAACCCCTCCCGGTACTGGCGGTTTTCGATCTCCAGCTCCCGGAGGCGCAGGGCATTGGCGACATTGATCAGGATCTCGTTCCGCTCGAACGGCTTGATGACGTAGCCATAAGCCCCCAGCTCCAGGGTGTGGATGGCGGTGCGCCGGTCGTCCACCGCTGTGGCCATGATCACCGCCAGGTCCTGAAAACGCCTTCTGGCCTCGGTCAAAAGCTCGATGCCACTCCGGCCCGGCATGTTGATGTCGGAGACCAGAAGGGCAAAGGGCTCCTGCTCGCACAGGGCCAGGGCCTGATCGGCCTCGCCGGCGGTGCTGCAGGCATAGCCCTCGGCGGAGAGCCAGCGGGAGAGGATATCCCGCATGTAGTCCTCGTCGTCCACCACCAGAATGCGGTGGCTGACCTCTTTTTTCATGATTCACACCTCAGGCAGCAGAGGGGTCAGGTCGGAGTCGGCGGAGGCAGAAGGCAGGATCCTGTCAGCGCTTGCTCCGGGCCGCCTCCACCGCCGCCGCCAGCCCCTCCGGACTCCGGTCCTTCAGGAAACGGCCGTTGACGTACACGGCGGGTGTGCCCCGAACCCGGGCCTTCAGGGCGTCTTCCATGTCCTGGCGAATGGCCGCGGCGATTTTGGGGTCCTGGCGGTCCTTTTGGAAGCGCTCCATGTCCAGGCCGAGCTGCCGGGCCGTCTCCCCGATCATGGCCTCGCTCAGGCCCTGGTAGTTGGCGAAGAGACGATCGTGCATGGCCCAGAACTGGCCCTGCTGGTGGGCGGCCAGCGCCGCGGTGGCCGCTGGCATGGCCAAGGGGTGGTTGCGGAGGGGAAAGTTCTTGAAGACGACCTTGACATCCTGGGGAAATTGCCCGAGCACCTGCTCGAGGAGCGGCACCAGCCGCGCACAGTACGGTCACTGGAAATCGCTGAACACCGCCACCGTCACCGGCGCGGTCGCCGGCCCCTTGAATGGTGAGCCTTCGACATTGATCGCCACCACCAGCTCCACCTCGTAGACCGCCACGTCCGGCTTGCCGGCACTGCTGGCCAAAAGGCGGGATCCGTCCGGCCACACCGCGATCCCGGTCGTGTCCGCGGGCACCTGCAGGCGGTCGACCAGCTCACCTTGCGGCCCGTACAGGAGGACCGTGCCGCCCTCGGCCAGGACAAAGGTCCACTGGCCATCCGCGGACACCGACACATCCCGGATTTTGGCCTCGGTCTTCAGCGGAGGGGCCGGGGTCAGCACCGCGGCGGCCTTGCTCCTGACCGGCGTCAGAAGGAAGCAGAGCACAGCGACCAGGAGGGGCAAGGTAGCGCGTCGCATACAATCTCCTTTTTCGTCTCAGGGCAGCAAAAGGGCGGCAGGGGATCCGCCAGGGCTCCAGAAGTTATAGCACAGCTTGGCCCGTGCCGGAACCAGGGAGTGCAGCGGCTGGCAACCGGCCTTCTGATTCAGTCGGTTTTTTTCTGTTGACGCCTCAGGTGAACCCGACTAGATTATGCCGTTCACGTCCACCTTGACTTGAAAAAGGTGTCCCATGTCTGTTTGCCGCCATGGTCTCCTGGTCCTGTTCTGCGGCTGGCTGCTCTTGGCTTCCGGTGCTGCTGCTGCCGAGCTCTATGGCCGGCCTTTGACCCTGGTCGAGGAGACCAGGATCTCCACCATCCTGGCCGCCCCGAAGGCCTATGTGGGCAAAGAGGTGCTGGTGCGCGGGGTGGTGATCGATGTCTGCAGCCGTCGCGGCTGCTGGCTGGAGCTGGCTGGTGACGCGCCTGGACAGAAGATCCAGGTCAAGGTTACCGATGGCGAGATCGTCTTCCCCATGGAGGCCAGGGGCCGTCAGGCCCTGGTGCAGGGACTGGTGGAGGAGCTGAGCCTGACCCTGGAGGAGACGGTGCGCTGGCACCGGCATCTCGCCGAGGAAGAGGGGCGTCCCTTTGACGAGCGGTCGGTGACCGCTCCCGAAACGATCTACCGGATTCGTGGCCTGGGGGCCAGGATCGAAAGCTAGCTGCAACAGCCCTGGTCATGTCGTGGCGAAGGTGGAATGCCGCCATCCATCGTGATGCCGGCTATCTGTGCGTGGGGCTTACCCTGATCTACGGGATCTCGGGGGTGGCGGTGAACCATATGGACGCCTGGAACCCCAGCTACCGGATCGAGCGGGTCGAGCGGACCCTCGAAGCGCTGCCCATGGCCAGCGGGCCGGAGGCGACAGCCCGAGAGGTCCTGCGGCAGCTGGCCATCACCACCCCGGCCTCGGCGGTGTTTCAGGCAGGCCCTGAAAGTCTGCAGATCCTGGTGGGCAGGGACAAGCTGGTGGTGGACTTGGCTTCATCCCGGGTGACCTGGGAGAAGGTGCAGCCGAGACCGCTCCTGCGGCCGATGAACTTTTTGCACCTCAACCATCCGAAACGCCTCTGGACCTTGGTCGCTGATCTGTATGCCGTGGCCCTCATGCTCCTGGCGGGCACCGGCCTCTTCATGCTGCGTGGCCGGCAGGGGATCACGGGACGGGGCGGCTGGCTGACCGGCGCTGGTCTGCTCATTCCTCTCCTTTTTCTCATCTCCTACTATCTCTAACCGGCGTTGGGGCCGGCGTGGAGTTTCCTGCGAACTTTTTTCACATTGTCGTGTCCTATAGTCTGACGCTGGGGTGAAGGCTCGCTTCGCCCCCTGTTTTTTTCCTGCGGTGTCGCGGCACCGCTTCCCCCAGTCACCCGAAATGGTGCGCCATGACAGCGAGAGTGAGTGAGCTTCGTGCAGACAACGGTTGGCAAGAGGGTGAAGTTTTGGCCCTGTTGAATAACCTCCTCGTGGATGGGGACGAGGCACCGTCGGAGCGGCGGGATATCCTGGAGTCCCTGGAGGAGGCCAAGGTGGATTGGATGGCCGAGGTGGAGCTGGCCGAGCCCGGTGGCGAGGCTGCTGAGCCTGGGGTTGAGGGCGGGGAAGCACACGCCGAGGAGGAGGAAAGCGGCCCAGCCGCCGGCGAGGCCACCCTGGCCCCCCCCCCGGATGAGGAGAGCGACCTGGAGGAGGCCACCGTCTCCTATCTGCGGGAGATGGGACGCTACGCCCTCCTCACGCCGGAGGAAGAGGTGACCTGCAGCCGCTCCATCCAGCACGGCTACGCCGCCATTGTCGAGGCGGTGCGGGGCAGCGGATCGTCCTCTCCGGGCATCCGGGATCTGCAGCGCAAGATCGAGCGCTGGCAGCGCCTGGACAGCGTCTTTCGCCCCCGGAAGAGCCGCCTGAACGCCCTGCGCCAGGGGGTCAAGATCGCGGCCGGCCTGCAGCCCCAGGATCAGGAGCTCCGGAGCCTCGGCCTGCAGGTGGAGGAGTACGCCCTGGCGGTGGATGAGGCGACACACCGGATGACCACGGCCAACCTGCGGCTGGTGGTCTCAATCGTCAAGCGCTACCTCGGGCGAGGGCTCTCCCTGGCTGACCTCATCCAGGAAGGCAATCTGGGCCTGATGCGGGCGGTCTACCGCTTCGACTATGCCAAGGGCAACCGGTTCAGCACTTACGCCTCCTGGTGGATCCGTCAGTCGGTGACCCGAGCCATTCTGGACAAGACCCGCACCATCCGTTTGCCGGTGCATTTTCTGGAGATGCGGGCCCAGTTCTTCAAGTCGTACGCCGCCCAGGTCAAGGAGCTGGGGCGTGATCCCACCCCCCAGGAGCTGTGCGAGCGCACCGGCCTGCGGCTGCCCAAGGTGTTGGCCATCCTCCAGAGCAACCTCACCCCGGTCTCCGTGGAGACACCGGTGGGGGATGGCGACAGTACCCTGGGGGATCTCCTGGAAGAGCCCAATGCCGCTACCGGCTTCGATGTGACCAAGGATCGGCAGCTGTCGGAGAACATTCGCAACATCCTCGCCAACCTGAGCCCCCGGGAGGAGAAGGTCATCCGCCTGCGCTTCGGCATCGACGAGGACCAGGATCACACCCTGGAAGAGATCGGCCGGCGCTTCAGCCTCTCCCGGGAGCGCATTCGCCAGATCGAGAAGAAGGCCTTGAAGCGGCTGCGCCGGGTGGCCAGCCGGCGTGATCTGGAGGCCTTCCTGGAGGAATAGCGCGGACCAGCCCAGCGATGGCGCGCTCTAGAACGCCATGCCGACACTGAGGTGGACGGCATAGGGCTCTTCGCCCCGGTCCTCGTCCGGCCATGGGTTGACCGCCAGGTCGACCCGGGCCGGCCCCACGGGCAGGAGGTACTGGAGCCCCATCCCGATCCCGGCCCGGAAATCCCGGAGATACTCATCCCAGGTGGCCGCAACCACCTGGGATGAGTCGTTATAGGGGGGCAGACCACGCTCGGCCCGGGAGCGGTTGGGGGAGATGTTGCCGGCATCCACGAACAGGCTCCCCGCCCAGCTCTCCCCCAGGCGGCGCCGGAGCTCCAGGGTGAGGACGTTGTAGGCGTTGCCGCCCAGAGGCTCACCGGCAGCCGGATCCCGGGGGCCGAGCTGGGACTCCTCGAAGCTGCGCACCGAGCCCTCACCACCGTTGAAAAACCGTTCGCTGACCGGGATGGTCACCTGGCCGCGGCCGGGCAGGATGAGGCCGGTGGCGTAGCGCAGGCCCAGCACTGATTGCGGTCCCAGTTGCAAGAAGTGGCGGGCGCTGGCGGTCCAGCGCACGAAGCCGATCTGGCTGCCCAGCAGGGGATCGGCGGTCTCCAGGCCCATGGCCAATCGCCAACCGGTGGTGGGGAAGAAGAGATCATCCCGGGTATCGAAGGTGCCTTGCGCCCGGAGGCTGGCCAGGTTGTAGTCGGTGTCGCTGGCCTCCAGGGTTGCGCCGGCGGCCAGGTCGGTGATCCGGGTCGTGCTGCCGGCATAGGCCAGGGAGGCCGTCGCGGCGTCGGAGAGCTGCCGGGAAAGCTGAGCAGTGACGATGGCCTCCCGCCGGGTAAAGGAGGGCTCCTCCCGCCGCCGGTACGACACTGGCAGGCTGGCGGTCAGATCCGAGCCCAGCAGCCAGGGGTCGGTAAACGCCAGCTGCAGCCGCTCCCCTTTCACCGAGACCCCGCCCTCGGCCTGGAAGACCCGGCCGCTGCCTTGCAGGTTGCGGTCGGTGTAGCCGAGACCGAGACGGGCCAGCTCATACGACCCCCAACCGGGCTCCACGAACAGCTCCCGGCTGGGCGCTTCGGTTACCCGCACGGTCAGCCGCCGGGCCTCCCTGGCCCCATCCGGCTCCAGATCCAAGGCCACCTCCGAGAACAGCCCTGTGCTGTACAGCTCGTGGAAGCTACCCCTTCTGGCTGCCAGGTCGAAGGCCTGGCCAGGCTGCAGCTGCAGGCGGCTCCGGATGAAGTCATCCCGGGTCTTGTCGTTGCCGGTGATGACCACCTCGCTGATCCGGACCCAGGGGCCGGGGGTGATTTGCACCACCAGACCGAGGTCCCCTGGCTCCGCACCCGCCACCTCCTCGATCGCCACGCTGGCCTCCGGATAGCCGCGCTCGCCATAAACCTGGAGGACTCGGCTGCGCAGGAGCAGCCGCTTGCGGACCACATAGGCGGTATCCGTGATCTCGGCGGCCAGCTGCGCCAGGGGCGCGGCAGCATCCGGCAGCACCTCGCCGGCAAAGCGTACCTCCCGGATCATGGCGCGGCTCCCCTCCTCGATGGCCATCTCCACCACGGCGGCCCCGGCACCACGGTCGATCTCCACGTGCGGGCGGACACGCGCCTGGCGAAAGCCTTCCCCGAGATAGAAGTCCCGCATCTCACTGGCTGCGGCCTCCAGCCCCGCCTGCTCGAAGATCGCCGTGCCCGGGCCGATGGTCAGGCCGTGCGCTTTCAGGAACGGGGCCAGCTCCTCAGCGGTGACGTCGCGGTTGCCCACCAGGCGCAGATCCCGGATGCGAACCAGAGGACCCTCGTTGATCCGGAAGGTGATGACGGCCGGCTGGCCGGCCTCGATCGCATAGTGCACCTCGGCGAAGGGATGGCCGGCGCGCCGGTAGGCCAGCTCGATCTGGAAGGCGGCGTCGTCAGCAATGGCCGCGCTCGGCCCTTGCCGGTCAAGGTCAGCCCGCTCCTCCTGAATCGCCTCCCCAAGCTGCCAGGTCGACAGCCGTTCGTTGCCTTGGAAGTCGAGGCGGTAGCTCCTGACCCCTGGCAGGAGGGGGAGCACAGTTTCCTGGGCGGCGCCAGTCGGGCCGGGCAGCACCAGACCAAGGACGACCAGCCACAGCAGCAGGCTGCGGAATGCCTGCGCCGTGGGGCTGCCCCCTGGCGTCTTCTGCCAGAAACAGGGTCTATCGGAAGCGGAAGACAAGCTTGAGCCCTACGTTGTAGAAGTCGTAGACATCCTTGTCCGCAGTCAGGTACAGGGTGTCACCCTCGCGCACGAGGCTTTCGCCCAGGCGGAACTGGGCGTCGATGGTCTCCTCGCCTTCCCGGGTCATCTCTCGACCGACCTCCACGTCCAACCGGTCCAGAACCGATTCGTCCGCCTCCACGCTCTCCTGCCCCAGGATCTGCCCAAGGAGGCTCCGGCCCACGTACACCATGACCGCGGTGTTGCGGCTGCCCCGGGGGGCGGGCTGGCTGCCCTTCTGGGGCAGCTGACCGGTCAGAAACAGGAGCAGAAGCTCGTCGTCCGGCAGCGGCGGGTTGGAGGACAGGGTGACCACCGGCTCGGCCAGGGTGCCCTGGATCGCCGCGGCAACATCATAGCCACGCAGGCGGCTCCTGCCGGACAGGCTCAACGAGGCATCCTCGGCCTGGCTTTCAGCGAAGCGGATCACCCCGGTCTCGATGAGCAGCCGTCCAGCCGGCAGGGGCACCTGGGTCGCATCCACGTACACCTCGCCGGCCAGGATCGGCAGCTCGCCGGTGCCCTGCAACCGCAGGCTCGGCCGCAGGGAGCCCGCCGCCATGTTGCTCCTGATCAGAAAGGGGGCGTGGCTGCCGATGGTCAGGTCGAAGGTCAGATCCCTGGCTGGCGGCTCGGTGAGCGAGAAGAGGGGCAGCAGACCGTTGCCGGCCGGCCGGCCATCGGCGCGGAGCAGGCGCAGGAAGTCCAGGTTGCGCACCAGGCGGCCGTCGGTGAGCATGAGCTGGCCGGACAGCTCTGGCTTGGCCAGGGTGCCGGTCAGGGCCAGATCGGCATCCGCGCGCACCTTCAGCCCTTCGTCGCGGTAGAAGAGGAGATGGCGGCCGGTCAGCCGCAGATCCCAGGAGGCCGGCCCAGGGCCTGGCCAGCGGACAGCGCCGCTGACGGCAAACGGTGAGCCGCCCAGCTCGCCAGTCATGAGCTCGATCACGGCCTCCTGGCCGTTCAGGCGTGCCGTCGCCTCCAGCTGGCGCACGGCCGGGATGGCGAGATCCGGCCGGACTTCGCCGCCGGAGAGCCGGACAAGTCCGGTCAGGCTGGGCTGGCCGGCGGGCCCACTCAGGGTCATCTCGGCGTTCAGCCCACCGGTCAGGCGGCGGATGCCGGCAAGCTGAGCCGCGGCCCAGGAGCAGTCCGGAGCCTGCAAGCCCAGGCGGCCGGCTACCGAGCCTCCGCCGCCGGGCCAACGCAGGCGGAGCAGCTCAAGAAGCACCGGCAGACCCTGCCAGCGGCCGCTGCCAGTCGCCGTGAGGGCCGGGGAGGTCACCTGCAGCTCGGTCAGCTCCAGGCCGTCTGCTGTGGCAACGATCACCGCCCGGCCGGCGAAAGGACCGGGCGGCCGCAGGGGCAGGCCGGCCGGCGCCGACAGGCCGCTGGCCGTCAGCTCCAGGTGGCCGCTGGGCGCCGCTGCCGAGCCCGACAGCTCCAGGCTCCCCTGGAGGCTGCCGCCGGTTTGCGCCTCCGGGGCGACGATGGCGAGCAGGGTGTTGAGATCCGGCAGGTCGATGCTGCCGCGCACGGACAAATCCCCTGGGGCTACCGGCTGCGCGCCCCATGGTGAGAGGGGCAGCCGGCCGGCCAGCCGGATCCGGTTGCCGCCAGTGGCCTGCCAGTCGAAGTCGGCGACCGTAAGGCCGGACGAATCCAGAACGAGATCGAAGCGACCGGCAAAGGGCGGGCCCTCTTCCAGGGCGCCCAGCTCCTGGACATCACCCGCCAGGTGCAGATACGGCCGGACCGCCGGGCCCGCCAGGTGCAGGCTGGCGGACAGGCCCTGGAAGGTGAATGGCCGGTCGATGACGGCCGCCAGCCAGCCGTGGCTGGCCAGCTCCGCCAGCTCCAGGGTCAGGTCGCTGTTGCCGGCCGGCTGCACCGAGCCGGTCAGCCGCAGGCGGCCGGCGCTGCCGGTCAGCTGCAGGTCGGCCACCGTCACCTGATCATCCTGCCAGCCGATGGCCGCGGGCGCCGCCAGCTGGAAATGCCAGTCCGCTCCCCGCCAGGCCAGCCGGTCGAGCTTGACCTGGCCTCTTGCCCCAGCCGCCAACGTTCCTTCCATAGCGAGGCTCCCCAACCGCGGTGCCGTGAGCTGGGCGGTCACGGCAAGGCCGGTCCAAGGGCCAGCGGCCTCCAGGAGCGCCTCTTCACCCAGCCAGGAGCCGAGCCGCGGCTGCTGCCAGGTTGCGCGTGCCTGCAAATGCGGCTTGGCCCAGGGGCCGCTGGCGGCGGCGCGGGCGCTCAAGGACCCGGCCAGGGCTGGCCAGCTCCCAGGCCACAGGCCTTGCCAGGCGGCCAGATCCCGGATGGTCAGCCAGGCCTCTCCCCCTTCCAGAAGCTCGTCGGTAAAATTCCAGCTGCCCTGCGCGTCCAGCCGATCCCCGGCCCGGGTCACGTTCAGGGCCTCCAGGGTCAGGGCATGGGGGCTCACTCGCCCCCGGGCGGCCAAGTCACCCAGCTGCTGGCCTTGCCAGGTGAGACCGGCGATGTGGGCAGAAAAGGCGCCCCGGGCGCTGCCCTCGTCTCCCGCTCCGGCGATCTCAGCCTTGAGGTTGCCGCCCACTGCCCATGCCGGGGGCAGCAGGTCCGAGGTGTAGGCGGCAAGATCC
Organism: Thermodesulfobacteriota bacterium; assembly: GCA_040755095.1. Taxonomy (NCBI): domain Bacteria; kingdom Pseudomonadati; phylum Thermodesulfobacteriota; species Thermodesulfobacteriota bacterium. The sequence continues at coordinate 29,494 of JBFMBH010000024.1, read as the reverse complement.
TGGATCCGGACCGTAAGGTCCACGTCCTCCAGCGCCCGTCTGGCGGTGTCGAGGCGCAATCGTCCCTGGACCCGGTCACGGCCGTTGTCAAGATCGATCTCCCGTACCTGGATGGCGGCAGGGGCCAAGCTGGCGGCCAGCCGCAGGCTGCCCAGGGGCCGGCCGGCTACGGCCAGCTGGCGGCCGGCCAGGTCGAGCTCTCCTTGCGGCGCGCCAAGCTGGCCGGTCAGACGCAGGTCGGCGGTCAACTCCCCGGCCAGGGGCGGCAGGCCGAAGAGGGTGGCCAGGCGGCCAAGGTCGGTGATCCGGGCCTTCAGGCTGGCGGTCAGGGGGGTGTCGGCCGCGGGCGGTGGCGCCAGGGGCAGCAAGAGTCCAGACGTGCCCAGGCGCAGGTCCACGCCATCGGCCTCCAGTCGTCCCTCCGTCACCGCCAGCCGTCCCTGCTCCAGATCGGCCGCCAGGAGCAAACGGTGGGCGGGAAAGCCCCCCCGCGGCTCCGGGACCGGCTGGCCGACAAGGGCGAGAATGGCCGGCAGATCGCTGCTCTCCCCTCGCAGCTGGCCAGACGCGCCTTGCAGCATCCCGGACCAGTTGCCGGCCAGGAGGGGGGCCAAGGGCAGAAGCAGACCATCGCTGGCCAGGCTGCTGCCCAGGACCGAGATGCCCAGGCGGTCCAGACGCAGCGTGCCGGCCTCCAGCTGACCGGCCAGGTCCAGGCCCTGCAGCGGGGCGGCCGGCTGGCCCTGGAAGGACAGTCGGAGAAGGCCTGCGGCCTGGTCCGGGGTCCGGGGATCCAGGCGCAGATCCAGCTCGGCATCGAGGCTGCCGGCCGGTACGATTTCCGGCTGCCGCAGCAGCTGGCGCCACTTCTCCAGGTCCAGGCTCTCGCCCCGGAAGGCGGCGGTCAGCTGGCTCGGCGCCCACACCCCCTCGCCAGAAAGCGAGCCGCCGGCCAGCCGGAGCGCCATCTCCAGGCCGATGCCGGCCCCGGTCGCTGGCTGGAACAGTCGCGCCGAGGCCGGCACATCCTCGCCCCGCAGCTGCAGCTCCTGCAGGCGCACCGACCCGGGGCCGATGACAAGCCGGGCCCGCAAAGGCAGCTGAGCCGGGGCCAGGGGGGCCAGGTCCAGCTCCAGCTCTTCCGCCTTCAGGAGGGCCTCGATCCCCCCTTCTCGCGGCGCTGGCGCCAGGTCCAGTCGTCCCTGGTGGATGGCCAGCTCCCCCTGGGTGGTGCTGAGGGCAAGATCCACCCCTTCCAGTTGCAGATCGGGCAAGGCCGGCAGGGACCAGGCTGGCGGCTGCGCCTCGCTGTGGTCGGTCCCAGCCGGAGTGGCAGCCAGGTCGATGGCGCCCCGGAGGCCGGTGGCCCGGACCGTCACCGCCTGGACAAAGGCATCCCCCCCTGCAAGGAGGGTCGCCAAGTTGTACCGGATTTCGATCCGGTCCAGGGTCAGGTGCAGAGGCGGCAGGTCGGGTTGGCGGCTGGTGAGGGTCAGGGCTCGCGCTGTCACCCCGGACCAGGGGACGCTTTCCAGGTGGTCGATCGTCAACGACAAGCCTTGCCGGTCGGCTTCCGTCTGGAGAAAGGCGACAACGAGGGGGGGGAGCCACGCCTGGCGAACCCGCAAGAGAATGCCCCCGAGGCCGATCAGGGCCAGGAGCAGCAGAACGAGGCTGCGGGCCAGGCGTTTCAAGGCCGGAGCCGAAGGGCGAGGGTCAGGGCAGGTAGCGGGCCAGCATCGCTTTGGCGCTGGAACTGTTCCAGTCGCGGCCGCCGATGAACCGCTCCCGCAGGATACCCTGGCTGTCGATGATGAAGGTTTCCGGAACCCCGGTGATGCCGTAGGCCAGGGTGGTGCTGCCGTCCGGATCCAGCAGGACCGGCATGGCAGCGCCGATGCGGGCCAGGAAACGCTGGGCATTGGCCGGCTCGTCGTTGCCCAGCACGGTGACCATGCGGAAGGAGCGGCCCGCCAGCTCTTGCCGCAGGGCTTCCATGGAGGGCATCTCTTCCCGGCAGGGGGGGCACCAGGTGGCCCAGAAATTGAGAAATACCAGGTTGCCCCGCAGATCGGTCAAGGACCAGCTGTTGCCCTCCAGGTCCCGGAGCAGGAAGTCGGGTGCCGGCTGGCCGATGCCAACAGCGGTCTTCGGTGGCGGGGCGCTCCGTTCGCAGGCAGGGGCGGCTACCAGGAGAAGGCCCATCAGGATGAGGAGCGGGAGAGCGCGAAGAGGAGGCATGGGGATCTCGTTTGTCCAGGTGAGAGAGGCCGGCGGCAGCCGCCCCACGGCTTCGGAGTAGCGGCTGGCTGCGGCCGGATTATAAATCGACCCAGGTCTCGTGGCAAGCCGAGCGAAGACAGGCGCAGGCGATACGGCCCCCTGGCCAACGAAAGGCCCGGCACGTCGGCCAGCAGGTGCTGGGCATAGCGGCTGCCATGGCGGCCGGTGCCGATGATGCCGATGTGCCTGGGGATCATCGCCGGCAAGTCCCTCACCAGATCCGCGGCTTGGCCAGAACAGCCCGCACCTGGAGATCAAACAGCCGGTTGGAGGGCTGGGGCAGGAGCAGGGCCACGGTGTCGGCACCCCGGCCAGTGCCCGCCACGGTCAAGACCTCCTCCGGCGTGATCAGGCCGGCGTCGCTGGCCATGAGGGCGATCTCGACACAGACCTTGATCCCCTGGCCGAGCAGGCGCAAGGTGTTGGCCACCAGATCCTGCTGGGAGTAGCCGACCAGCCCACGGATGGCTGTGCCGATGGTGCGGAAGGGCATGGTGCCGGTGTGCACCTTGGCCCCCAGGGCCTCGATCTCCTGGCGGGTGGCGGCGCTCATCTCCAGACGTCCGGGCTCCTTGAACCCGCAGTTGTGGGTGACCACCACCACGGTGAGGCCGCGGCCGGCCAAAAGACGGGCGACTGCCAGACCGGTATCACCGTGGGTGGAGGCCACCACCAGCTGCCGGACCTGGAAGACCTCAATCCCTTCCTCGATAACAGCAAGGGCATCCTGGGTATTCGCCGGGCCTGGGCGGTCGAAGAGCCTGGTCACGGGATTCTCCTGCATGGGGCCGACAAAGGCGGGATGGCAATATTCCTTTACAGAATTCTGTGAAGACGATAAACATCTAGGGCTGTAGGTGGAGAGCCCGACCGGTCCAGGGGTGGCCGTGCCGTGCCTCTCCGGGACTGCCGGGAAACGTGGCCATGACCAGTCAAGAGCGTACACGAACGGTGGATTATGTCCAGCTTGTGGAACAAGCGCCGATCATGATTCGGCGCAGCAACACCCGGGCGGCCTGCGACTTCGTGAACCACCGCTGGCTGGCCTTCACCGGCCGCAGCCTGGAGCAGGAGCTGGGGGACGGCTGGACGGCCGGCATCCATGCCGAGGATGCCGAGGCCTGCCTTGCCATCTGCCAGGCAGCCAGTGCGCACCAGGAGCCTTTCGAAATGGAGTACCGCCTGCGGCGCTACGACGGGGTCTACTGTTGGGTGCTGGACCGGGGGGTGCCGTTTTCGAACGGCGCCGGCCGCTTCGCCGGTCACATCACCTCGTCCATGGAGGTGAGCCTCCAGCTTGAGACCCGGGACCACGAGATCCGCCGCCTGCAGCACCTCCTGCCCATCTGCCCGTCCTGCCAGAAGATCCGGGACGATCGCGTCTATTGGCACGAGGTGGAGCGGTATCTGCGGGAGCGGCTGGGGGAGCATTCCGCTGCTGGCCTGTGTCCGGATTGCCAAAAGAAGGGCAGTCCGGCGACCTCCGGATGAGCTTGCCGGGACAAGGAGCCCTGACCATGGTCATGACGATTGGCGGCGCCAAGGAGGCGCAGCCCACGATCGGCGTCTCCAGGAGGATCAAACCGGTCCTGGTCCGGATCAAGCTGGTCGACAACAGCTTTGTCGTCGGCAAGATCAACATCGGCTACGAAACCCGGCTTTCCGAGCTGTTCATCAACAACCCCAGCCCGTTTGTGGTGGTGTTCGACGCCGCCATCAGCGAGGCGGTCATCAACAAGACCTTCATCGTCAACAAGGCCAACATCGTCTGGGTCCTGCCGGAAGAGGAGCCGGACAAGGAGGAGCGGGTCTACCAGAAGGAGGGCTGAGCGCTCAGCCTGTCCCGCTGCCCGTTTTCGGAGCACCCGCCACTCCAAGCCCCCGGAGGACGGCCGCCTGCGCCGTTTCTCGCCCGATTGCCAATGGCTGACCGTCGCCGATCAGCTGCTCCTGCCCCGGCGGCACCATAACGGCCGCCTACCCCATCCCGTACAGCGTCATCTGTTCCGCGGATTGAGTCGGGAGAGCCCCCCGGCGGCCGCGGCTCTTGTTCTGGCACTTTTGCCGCCAAGCTGGTATGGATGGGCAGCGACGACCGAGGTATGCCGGTCGTCTCCAAACACCATCCCGATGATCAATGGGGTGTCACCATGGGAACGAAGAGACAGAGACGGCCAGCCGGAGGGGGGAGGCCTGGGCTCTCGCGACTTGCGGTCTGCGGCTACAAGTCGATATGCCAGGAGCAGGCCATCGTCCTGCGGCCACTTACCGTGCTGGCCGGTGCCAACAGCTCCGGCAAATCCAGCATGATGCAGCCGCTCCTCCTCCTGAAGCAGACTCTGGAGGCGCCATTCGACCCGGGGGCGCTCCTGCTCGATGGCCCCAACGTTCGGCTGACTTCGGCCGAGCAGTTGGCATGCCGGGTGCCCGGCTCCTGCCCATCCATGTTGTCGATGGAGCTCGGTCTGGCCGACGGCGACACCCTGGGCCTGGGCTTCAAGCGTATCCCCGGGATGGGCATGGAGATCGACCATCTGACCCATGTCACCGCGACAGGCGACAAGACGGCCCTGCGTCCGGGAATGAGCCATCAGGAGATCGAGGCCATCCTCCCCGAGCACCTGCGGCGGCTGCGGGAAGACATGTCGGGCGGGGGTAAATGGGATCTGCACTGGGTGGTGTCCCGGGACCGCTGTTTCCTGTTCTTTGGGCTGGCCGGTTCGGGAAAGGTGCCCCGGTCTGACTGGCTGGCCAGGGCCTTCTCCCCTGCGGTGCTGGTGGGCCCCCTCATCGAGCAGATGATCCACGTTCCCGGGTTGCGCGGCAACCCGGAGAGGACGTACAAGACGACGGCAGTGGGGCAGACCTTTCCCGGTACCTTCGAGGCCTACATTGCCAGCATCATCAGCCACTGGCAGTCCACCGGCGATCCGAAGCTCCAGGAGCTGAGCTCGGTTCTGGAGGATCTTGGTCTGACCTGGAAGGTGGAAGCGAAGCCGCTGGATGACACCCGGGTCGAGCTGCGGGTGGGCCGGATGCCCCACGCCAAGCGTGGCGGCGCTTATGATCTGGTCAGCATCGCCGACGTGGGATTTGGCGTGTCCCAGACACTACCGGTCCTGGTGGCGCTCCTGGCCGCCCGCCCCGGACAGATTGTCTATCTTGAGCAGCCCGAGATCCATTTGCACCCCAGAGCACAGCGACGGCTGGCGGATGTCCTGGCCAAGGTGGCGACCCGCGGCGTTGTCACGGTGGTGGAGACCCACAGCGCTCTTCTGGTGCGGGGCATCCAGACCCAGGTGGCGCGGGGCGAGCTGTCGCCATCCCTGGTCGGGCTCCACTGGTTCCAACGGGAGGCTGCCACAGGTGCCACGCAGGTCACCGCTGCCGATCTGGATCCGCAAGGCGCCTTCGGCGACTGGCCGGAGGACTTTGATGATGTTGCCCTGCAGGCGGAGCAGGACTATCTGGACGCCGTGGAGAAGCGGGGTGTGGCGGTATGAGCGGCAAGATGTCCCGGGCCATCGTCATCGACGCTTCCGTTGCCCGGGCGGCCGGCTCGGCTGAGCATCCAGTGTCGACGGCCTGCCGGGATTTCCTGATCCAGATTCTCCGGATCTGTCATCGCGTGGTCATGACCGTGGAGATCGCCGAGGAATGGAAGAAGCACCAGTCCGGATTCGCCCTCAGGTGGCGTGCCGCCATGGAATCCAAGAGGAAGGTGGTGCGGCCCTCGGTGGCTGAGCTGCCGTCCGGTCTGCGGGAACAGGCAGAGGCCCTGCCGTTGCCACCTCGGAGGATGAGTGCGCTCTTGAAAGACCTTCATCTGGTTGAGGCCGCCCTGGCGACGGACTAGGTGGCAGGTAGGACTTGGCGGGTCATGGCGGGCCAGGGTGGCCCGGGGATGCCATTGGGGAGGAGAGGCATGCCGAAGCGTGCGCAAACCGATCAGAAGGAGCACTGGGGTCGCGTCTACACCGAGACAGAGGCGTTTTTCGGCAAGGGACCCAGCCAGTTTGCCCGGCAGAGCCTGGAGGCCTGTCGCCAGGCTGGCGTCCAGTCCTTGCTGGAGCTGGGGCCAGGTCAGGGGCGGGATACGCTGTTCTTTGCGGAGGCCGGCCTGGCGGTCACCGCCCTGGACTATACCGAGCGGTCGGTCAAGGAGATCGCGGCCGCGGCCCAGCAGCGCGGCCTGGCGGACCTGGTGGCCGCTCAGCTCCACGATGTGGTGGAGCCGCTGCCCTTCCCGGATGCCTCCTTCGATGCCTGCTACTCCCACATGCTCCTGTGCATGGAGCTGACCACCGCCCAGATCGCTTCGGCGCTCCGGGAGATCCACCGGGTGCTCAAGCCTGGCGGCCTGGCCTTCTATTCGGTGCGCAGCACCCTGGATCCCCATTACCGGACAGGGACCCACCTGGGCGAGGACCTTTATGAGGTCGGCCCCTTCGTGATCCATTTCCTGAGTGAGGAGAGGATCCGCGCCCTGGCGCACGGCTTCGAGATGCTGGAGCTGGCGCGCCTGCAGGAGGGAAGCCTGCCCCGGGACCTGTTCACGGTTACCCTGAAGAAGCGGGCCGCCGTCATCCCCCTGCCCATCATCCCGGAGGCCAAATCCATGAACGATCCCATGACCAGTTTCCAGGCCTTCTTCAGCGCAACCTTCGGCCCTGGCGCCCTGGATGGCAAGGTCAAGCATCTGGTGGCCCTGGGGGTCTCGCTGGCCGTTGGCTGCGACTCCTGAGTGGACTACTGCCTCGCGGTCGCGAGGCAAAGCGGCGCCTCCGAGCAGGAGCTGGTGGAGGTGACGGCCATCGCCATGGCTACCGGCTCGTTCAAGACCAAGCTGGCCTTCGAAAGGCTGGCAGGCGCCGCGGCAAGCGGACCGCCGGCCACCACCCCCCCGCGGCCGGCGGTGCCCGTGACGCCAGCCGCCGGCATCACCTGAGGCCGATAGCCCCGGCGCCTCGGTGAGGCGCCAGTCCCATCAGCCCGCCAGCAGACCCCCCAGGAGAAGGGGCACGTTGCACAGGCGCAGCAGCAGAAAGAGGCCGGACCAGGCCAGGACAAAGACGGCATCGCGACCCGAAAGCCTGAGCTGGCGCAGGATGCGGATCTCGCCGTCGAAGCCCCGGCAGAGCATGGCCAGGTGGATGCGCCGGGCCCGGGCGAGGGTGCGCAGGAGGAGGTGGCCCATGAGGGAGGCCGCCACCTGCGGTCCCAGGCCCCGGCGGCCGAAGCTGCGCAAGGCCCGGGCCCGCACCATCCGCCGGGCCTCGCCAGCCAGCACGAAGAGATAGCGGTAGAGGAAGAGCAGCTGGATGGTGAACATCCGCGGCACGTGCAGCCGCTCCAGGGCCAGGCAGATGGAGGGGAAGCCGGAGGTGGCGATGAGGATGAGGGCGGCGCTCACCGTGAGCAGAGAGCGCAGGACGATGGAGACGAAGGAGATCCAGCCGCCGGCAATCTCCACCGGTCCTATCACCACGAGCACCTGCCGATCCAAGAGAGGATTGAACGCCCCCACCAGGAGGGCGAAAGGCATGACCAGAAGGACCTTGCCGGCCAGATAGCGGGCTGGCAGATCAGCCAGCCCGACCATGGCCACCGGATAGAGAAGGAAGATCAGAAGGCCGGAGATCGCGTATTTGTCGGCGGAGACCACTGCCAGCACGAAGGCGGCGGTGACCAGGAGCTTGGCCCGGGGATCCAGGCGGTGCACCGGCGTGTCGCGCTGGGCCAGGGTCTCCAGGAAGGTGATGTCGAAGGCAGCGGCGTCGATCTTGGCCATGGGGGCCGCCGGAACGGGGCGCGCTCACCTGGAGAGCCGACCAGCAGAGCGCGCTGGCCCCAGCTGGCTGCCACGGCGGCGCAAGAGGAATCCGAGGCCGGCGACGATGGCCAGAGTCAGGATACCGCCTACCAGGCCGGACACCGAGGTGCCCGGGGACACCGGCGAGTCCGGGGCGGCTGCCGCCTCGGGCTCCGACTCGGCGGGGGCCTCCGCCTTGAAGCCGTAGTCGGGCAGAGGAGCCAGCCGTTCCTGGATGCCGGACACAAGCTCGTGGATGCCGCCGGTTGGTGCCGCCAGCTCCTCGTGGCCAGAAACCCGCCCCATGGCCCATTCCAGGCCATCCGGACGCTCGGAGGCAAACCAGGACAGGATTCCGCCGGTGATCAGGGCTGCAGTGAGCAGCGCCAGCAGCACCCGCCGGTCGGTACCGGCCCCCACCTCGCCCGCCAGCCCGGGCTCGGCGGCGCGGACGAAGTTGATCACCGCCGCAGTCACCAGGCCCTCGACGAGGCCGATGGCCAGATGGATGGGCAGCATGGCCAGCACGAAGGAGCGGAAGGGCAGCTCGCTGATCCCGGACAGCACGGTCTCCAGCACCACGGCCGCTGCCCCCAGCTGCAGCCCGAAGACTGCTCCCGCCAGAGAGCCGGCGGTGATCCGACCACGGCTGGGGCGGGGACCGGCGATGCCCCGATAGAGGAGGGGATAGGCCAGATAGCACGGGAAGAAGCCCAGGTTGAAGATGTTGCAGCCCAGGGCCAACAGACCGCCATCAGCGAAGAACAGGGCCTGGACGGTCAGGATCGAGGCCATGACCAGGAAGGCGGCATGGGGCCCCAGCAGGACGGCCAGGATCATGCCGCCGCCCAGGTGGCCGCTGGAGCCGGTGCCGGGGATGGTGAAGTTGATCATCTGGGCCGCGAAGATGAAGGCGCCCAGAACACCCATCATGGGTATGGCCCGGTCGTCCAGGCGCTGCCGCACCTTCTTCGAGGCGTAAGCGATGCAGGCCGCGGTGGCGGCCCACATGCTGCCGCCCACGGCAGGGGAGAGCAGGGCATCGGCCATGTGCATGCTTCGGGTCCTCCATGAAAGGAAAGGGGGGCGGTCCGAGCGGCCCGCAGGCCGCTGCCGGCAGAGCCGTCAGCCCAGGTGGCCGGCGGTGCTGCTCATGGCCAGGTTGGTATCCTTGACGCCCTTGAGGGCGCCGATGCCGTCGGCCAGCTCCCGGATCCGGCCGGCGGCTCCCCGCACGATCACCACCTCCAGGCAGTGGTGGTGGTCGACGTGGATGTGGGTGGTGGACAGGATGAGCGCCGCGAAGTCGTGCTGCAGGTCGGTGATCTTGGCCTGGAGCAGGCGCTGGTGGTGATCGTAGACCATGGTGATGACGCCGATCACCTCCCGGTCCGCCTCCCATTCGTCGTGGACAAAGGCCTTGCGGATGAGGTCGCGGATGGCCTCGGAACGGTTGCTGTAGCGGCGCTGCTGGATAAAGGCATCGAACCGGCTGAGCAGGGTGTCCTCGGCCGCGACAGAGAAGCGTTGCAGCATGGCTGTCCTCTGCAAAAAAAAAGAGGGGCGGAGGCCCGCTTGGCTTAATGGCGCCAGGCCAGCCCGGCCAGATAGGCCACATCCACTTCCGGATCAGTGAGGCCGGCCTTGATGCCGCAGTCCAGGTCCAGGTTGTCGCTGACGGCCCAGATGAGACCAGCGAGGGCGAAAGCCGGGGCGGTGCCGGAGGCTGGATCCGGGTTACGCTCCGCGCCCACGTTGGCCACCGCCTTCACGGCCCGGCCAAGCTCCAGCTCGGCGGCCAGGGAGGCATGCCACAACTGGTGGCGCTCATCCAGCTTGTTCTCGTTGCCCAAGGCGCCGAGGTTGAGATGGACTGCCGCGGCAACGAATTCCTGGCTGAGGATGGCAAAGACCGACCAGGTGGCCCGGCCGGTGCCCAACCCCTCCTCCTCATCGCCGGTGGGGAGGGTAAGGCCGGGCTTGATGGCCAGGCCGAGCCGGTCCCTGTCCAGGAGCCGCCACTTCGCCTCCAGAGAGAGGTCGCCCAGGCCGTCGGCGGTGCTGGTGGCCCCGGCCTCCTCGCTCCGGATGTGCAGATAGGGCAGGCCCAGCACCAGGTCCACCGCCTCGCCAATGCCATACGAGATGGCACCGGCCACTTCGCTTCCCCTCTCTTCGACCCCATCCTCATCGTCGTCGCCGTATTCAGCGTTGATCTCCACCTGGAAGCCGCCCTGGCCCTGAGTGCCGGCATCGTCGGTGATGAGGGGGTGAGCGGCAAGGGCGGCAGTGCTGCTCGCCAGCAACAGGGCGAGGACGGCCCACGGTTTCAGGACAGGCATGGCAGTCTCCTTCTTGTGACCGAGGTCAGGTACCTCTGTTGACTTCTTCATGTTACGAAAAAAAATATCGTAGCACGATTGGCCTGGATGATAGCCAGCACCAGGATCTCGTGTCAAGGGGAAAGTCGGGCCGGGGGGCGCCGGGTCGGGCTCAGTGCACCGAGCAGGAGATGCAGGGGTCGTAGGCCCGGACCAGCATGGCCGCCAGAAGCTCGAGGTCCTGATCGCCGTGACCGCGGCGGGCGAAGTCGGCAGCCAGGGCGGTGAGGTCGGCCTGGATGTTGGCATGGTTCTGGCCGGTAGGGATGACGCAGTCGCAGGCCATGATGCGGCCGCTGTCGCTCAGCTGGTAAGCGTGGTAGAGGATGCCCCGGGGCACCTCCACGGCCGCCACCCCGAGTCCGGCCCGGGGGCGGACCGGCTGGCGGTCCGGCTCCAGATCGCCGGCCAGCAGCTCGTCGATGAGGGTGATGGCATCGTGCACCACGTGCACGCATTCCACCAGCTGGGCCAGGTTGTTGGCAAAGGGGTTGTGGCAGACGGGGGCCAGGCCGAGGCCGGCGGCCAGGGCCCGGGCCGCTGGGGCCAGGAGATGGGCGTTGTTGTTGAAGCGGGCCAGCGCACCGACGGCAAAGGAGCTCCGGGACAGCCGGCACCACTTGGCGGTGGACCGGGGCACCAGGTACTCGTTGGTCAGGGCCCGGTACCCGTCTTCCGTCTGGCGTACGCCGTCGGTGGAGACCACCTCCCCGCCGATGAAGGGATAGGCATCGGTGCCGGCCAGGGAGACGAACTCGGTGGGCCGCTGGAAATCCGGCAGGGGCAGGCTTCCGAACAGGGCCGCTGCCTCGTCCAGGTCAGGCAGGACGGCCTGGAGCCGTTCCCGCAGGGCCGCCAGCTCGGCGGGCTGCGGGTAGAGGGTGAAGCCGCCCACCACGGTGCGGGTCGGGTGCAGCCGGCGGCCGCCCACCAGATCGCAGGCATCGTTGGCCAGCTTCTTGATGCGGCTGGCCAGGAGCACCGTCTCCCGGTGGGTCTCCAGCAAGGGGAGCACCGAGCCGACCCCCAGGAGGTCCGGCAGCACCAGAAAGAACAGATGCAGGCTGTGGCTCTGCAAGGTCTCCATGTGCTTGAGCAGCAGACGCAGGCGTGTGGTGCAGGGACCTGGCTCGATGCCGAAGGCCCGCTCCACGGCGCGGATGCTGGCCAGGGTGTGGCCGATGGAGCAGATGCCGCAGATGCGGCCGGTGATCCAGGGGGCGTTCTCCCAGGTCTTGCCCTTGAGCATGGCCTCGAAGAAACGGGGCGTTTCCACCACCTCCCAGCGCGCCTCCAACAGCCGGCCCTGCTCGATGCGGATGCGGATGTTGCCGTGGCCCTCCACCCGGGTCAAAGGGGCGATGGCCACCTGACAGTCGCGCTTCATGCTGGCAAGCCCTCCGGCCTGGCAGGCAGGCTGGCAAAGCCGCCGAAGCACTCCAGGCGATCCCGGAAGGCCTCGTCGGAGAAGCCGTGGCGGCGCATGATCTCCAGGAGCTGGGCCACATTGGCATCCTCGGCTGGTCCCCGGCAGCCCCAGCAGCCGGCCCGCTCGTTGGGGCACCAGGCGTTGCAGCCCCCCCGGGTGATGGGCCCCAGACACGGCTCGCCGAGATCGAACAGACAGAGGTTCTCGTTGGCCTTGCACTCCAGACAGACCGGGTAGGCCGGATGGGTCACGGTCTTGCCCAGGGCCAGGTCGCAGACGATCCGCTCCACCTCCTCCTTGCGAATCGGGCAGCCGAAGATCATAAGATCCACCGGCACCACCGCGGACAGCGGCCGCACCAGAGCGGTCTCCACCGGCGCCTCGCCGTAGACCTCACGCACGACCAGCGCGGGATCGGCCCAGCGGTTCCTAAGCTGGTTGACGCCGCCGAAAGCGGCGCAGGAGCCCAGGGCTACCAGCACCTGGGCCTGGGCCCGGATCCGCCGTAACCGCTCCTCCTCGTCGGCCCGGCTGACCGCTCCCTCCACGAAGGCGATCTCATAATCCTCCGCCTTCTCGGTCATGGCCTCCCGGAACTGCACCACCTCGAGAAAGGACAGGAAGTCCAGCAGGGTGTCCTCGTTGTTGAGGATCTGCAGCTGGCAGCCCTCGCAGGAGGTGAGCTCGAAGAAGGCGGCGCGCGGCCGCCACAGGGGCACCCCCAGATAGCGGCGCGGCAGGTCGGGCGGGGCAGCAGGCATGGTCAGATGGCCTCCTTGAGGTTCATGACCGTCCAGTAGTCGAACACCGGCCCGTCCAGGCAGGTGTAGGTGGAGCCGACGTTGCACCGGCAGCACTTGCCCATGCCGCAGTGCATCCGCCGCTCCAGGGAGACGAACATCTTCTGCATGGGGATCTGGTGCCGCTGCAACAGGCTGCAGACGAACTTGAACATCACCGGCGGGCCGCAGACGATGGCAAAGGTGTTGTGGTGCTCGATGGCGGTGGTGGCGGCAAGGATCCCTTCGAGGCTGTCGGTGATCATGCCGGCCGGACCGGCCCAGCCGTCGTCCGGCCTTTCGACGATGATATGAAGGCCGATGTCGTCCTTCTCCCACAGCTCGTACTGGTAGGTGAAGAGGAGCTGGGCCGGAGAGCGGGTGCCGTAGACGATATGCACCTCGCCAAAGCGGCTGCGGTTCTCCTGCACATAGGCGATGGGCGAGCGCAAGGGCACCAGGCCCAGGCCCCCGGCCACCAGCAGGAGGTTCTGACCGTGCATGGTGGCCATGGGAAAGCCGGTGCCAAAGGGGCCGCGCAGCCCCACCATGGCGCCCCGCTCCACCCGGGCCAGGAAGTTGGTCAGGGTACCGGCCTTGCGGATGCACAGCTCGATATCCCCCCGCAGGCTTGGGGAGGACGAGATGGAGAACGGCGCCTCACCGATGCCGGGGATCTCCAGCATCACGAACTGGCCCGGCTCGAAGGAGAAGTGCCGCCGGTCGGCGGCATCGACGAGCTGGAGGCGGTAGAGGGTCTCCATGGGGGTGAGGGGAAAGACGCTCACCACCTCGGCGGTCATGGTGGCCTCGAAGCCCTGGATGTCCCCCCGCCGGCGCTGGCGGCCTTGTCCAAGATGGGCGGCATCCACGAAAGACAGCCGGAAGCTGGTCATCGTGCTCCCCCTTCGCCCCGCACCGAGGCAATGACCTCCGGCACGGTGATCTCCGCCAGACAGGCCTGACCGCAACGGCCGCAGCCCACGCACAGGGATTCCTCGTAGGCCTCCACGAAGCCGCGGTGCTTGTGGTAATACCGGTATTTGAGACGCACGTGCCGCTCCGGCCGGAAGTTGTGGCCGCCAGCCACGGTCGCGAAGTCGATGAGGTTGCAGGAATGGAGGTGCTTGGTCTTGCGGGCATGCCGCAGATCCAGGGCCACGCTCTCTTCCACGCCGTAACAGTAGCAGGTGGGGCAGACGGCCGCGCAGGTGCCGCAGGCAAGACACCGCTCCCCCCAGGCCTCCCAGACCGGGGACTGGAACTCCATGTCCAGGATCTTGGTGAGATCGGTGGTGTCGACCTGGGCGGTGAAGTGGCGGTTGCGGCTGGCAGCCAGCTCCAGGTAGCGGACATGATCCTGTTCCTCCGGCTCACCGGTGTGCACCCCCTGGAGCAGGTTGAAGGCGGTGTCGGACTGGATTTCCACCAGGTAGTGGCTGCCCAGGTTGGTCAGAAAGAGATCGAAGCCGGACAGGGCGGTGCTGGCGCCCATGGAGCGGCAGAAGCAGAAGGGCTGCGGCTGGCAGTCGACCCCGACGATGAAGGCGTTGCGGCGCCTGATCCCGTAAGAGGGCATGGGATAGGCGCTGTGCAGGAGCACCTTGTCCAGCTTGTGCAAGGCGTTGATGTCGCAGGCATGCAGGCCGAAGAGCACGAAGGGCTCCCGGAGTCCGTAGTCCACACTCTTGTGCCAGCGGCGGCCATCCACGGCAAAGGAGGCCAGGTCTTCCCGGTGGGGAAGGAAGAAGCGTTTGGCCGACATCCGGGTGGAGGTATAGTCCAGCCGCATGGCGGCGAAATCGGCCACCTCCCGGAAGGCGTAGAGAGGACGGCCGCCATGGCCGCGACCTGCCTCCACCGGTGCGAAGACCCGGTTGGCGGCCGCCAGCCGGGACACCAGCCGCGGCAGCTCTTCTCTGGTCAGGGTCCGAAAAAGCATGGACATCTCCCGGTCCGGGGGATCGCCGGCGGAAGGCCGGCGTCGCCCGATGATGTGGGGTCCATTCTAGTACGGGCCAGACGGGGAAAGGAAGGGCCGAGAACGAGGCTGGGCGAGGCACGCACGGGCGGATGCGCGCCTCGCCCAGGTTGAGGGGAGGGAGGAGGGGGATCCGGAAGGCTTAGGCGTCGTCCTTGGTGGTGTGGCAGATGAAGCAGCCGTTGTTGCTGTTGCCGGCGCCGTTCGTGTGGGCGTTCTGGTTGTACTCCCAGCGGAGCATATCCGGGTAGTCGGAGCCGTGCGCGAAGTGGCAGGACAGGCACATCACCGCCGACTGGGAGGGCACGACGGCGCTGGACACCGCCCCCGGCACGGTCAGCCGGGCCACCGGCGCCTCGACGCTGAAGGTGGTGCCGCCGCCGTTGTAGAAGGCGTACTCGGCGGTGCCCCCCGACCGGTCGAGAATGACGTCGGTGGGATGGCGGACAAAGGGCGACCCGGTGCCGGTGCCGATGCCGGTGACGCCGTTGCTGGCGGCCAGGGAGTGGAACTGGCCGTGGCAGCTGCCGCAAAACGAGCTCATGGTGTTGCCGGGTGGGATGACTCGGCTGTCCGGGGCCGCATGGCAGGTCACCTCGGAGCCGCCGCCGCAGCCGTAGGTCTGGGGGCTGGTGGCGCCGAAATACTCGTTGTGGCTGGCCGCCGACTTGTTCTGCCAGCGGTCGGTGCTGTTCTCCACCCCCTTGACGCCCAGTAGGAAGCGGTAGCTGTTGCCCAGGGCGTCGGCCGTGCCGAGGGCACCCTCGACGTTGCTGTGATGGGCGCCGCGCACGGCCGGCAGACCGTAGTTGCCGGCCACGTCCTTGCGCACCCCGTGGCAGCCGCGGCCACCGGCGCAACGCAGGTTGGAGTCGGTAAGGTTGTGGAAGAGGATGACGCCCGGCGCGGCGCTCACTGCCGGGTCGGAGTTGGCACCAAACAGGTCGATGACGTTGTGGCCCTTGGTTCCCGAGGCGCCGGTGCCGATGGTGCCGTCGATGTACCCGAAGTTGCCGGCTGCCAGGTTGCCACTGCCGTCCGTGTGGTAGACCTGGGGGATCTGGGCGCCGGAGCCGACGGTCAGGATCTTGCTGGCCCCGCCCTGGGCATGGCAGCCGATGCAGGAGCCCCGGGTGAGGAACTCGTTGGGCCCGGCGCCGCCGCCATAGGTGGCCATGGGCGAGCCATCCTGACTGTTGTGCATGGTGTGGCAGTCGGAACAGACGCCGGACAGGGCCCAGGCCACGCCAGCCGGAGCCAGCAGCCCTGCTGCCAGACCACAGCCCATCGCCAGGGCCAGCCAACCGCGGGACAGGGATACGCACTTTTTCATGATCCTACCTCCTGGGCCTGGGGGCACGTCAGTTTAGGGAGTGTGGAAGCTCAATTGCGCGGGCCCCATCCCCGCATACAGGCCTCAATTCGAGTCTAGCACGGAGCCGTGGCGGCCCGATATGGGACAACTGTTCAATCTTGCGTAGTTGTGTGCTTAGGAAGGCTTAGCTGGCGGCGTCTGGGGCGAAGCGCCTGGACGCCACGGCGCCCGGAAGGCGGCGGGCGGTACCGGGGGGAGAGAAGGGCTGGTCAGGGGAGGCTCAAGACGGGAACGGCTGCCAGGAAGGGGAGGAGCTGTGGCGGAGCGGGGCGGGGCGAGGCGCCCCGCCCCGATGAGAGTGGATCTACTTCTTGAGGCCCTTGCCCAGGCAGGCCTCGGCCCGGCGCATCGCCGCCTCGGCCTTTTGCAGGGCCTCGTTGGCCCGGCTGTCGGCCCGGCTGGCCGCAGCCTTCGCTTCCCGGACGTCGGCCTCCAGGGCTGCCACCCGGGCATCCAGGCCATCCACCCTCTTGGCCAGGGTGTCGAGCTTGTTCTCGGCAGAGCTCAAGCGCTTGTCGCTGGCTTCCACCCTCTGCTGCAAAGAGCCGATCTGCTCATCCGCCTGCTCCTTGGTCAGGCACGTGCAGCCGCTGGTCACCAGGAGGCCCAACATCAACACCGGCACGATCACCCTTTTCATAAGTTTCCTCCCTCGCTCGTGGGTTCAAGGCGGAGATGCACCAGGGAGCAGCGATCCGTATCCCCGCTGCCCGACGCTGCATCAGCATTACCGCGCGCGAATTTTCGCTGTCAAACAAAATCGTCTGGCTAGGGCCGGGAAGCGCCAGCTGCCGGGGCGGGGGAGGCGAGGCGGATGGGACCGTAGCAGGCGGTGGCCGTCTCGCCGGTGTTGTCGGTATCGGTCATGATGCCAATGGCGCCCACCGGCGGCGGCTCGCCGCTGAAATGCGTCCGGAAATCGGCCAGGACATCCCGCTCCTCCTCCTGCCACTGACCGGCCAGCTGGTCGCCACTCTCCACCGCGATCATGATGGTGTTGGCGGTGTACGGGTTGGGCACCGCGGCACCCCTGGCCAGGCGGCTGGCCCAGACATAGCTCAAGGCCCGGGTGCGCCAGAAGAGCACGGACGGAAAAACGACGTAGACGCGGGCCGCGTAGTCGTCCCCTTCCTTACGCCCGGTGTCGCCGGCGGCAAGGGAGCGATCGATCCGCCAGCGCCAGCGCAGAATCGGCCAGTCGGCCAGCTGGTAGCGGATGGGAAAGACGAGGCCCGAGGCGCTGGCCACGCTTAGGGCCTCGATGCAGGGAGCGCTCTGATCCTGGATCAGCCGGTACCGGGTGCGGCCGGCGAAGGTCTTCTCCTGCCAGGCCGGATCCATGCCGTCGGTCAGATCATCGAGGACGCGCTCTGCAGCCCGGGTACCGGGGGCGGCGGCCACGAGACAGAGGCCGACCACGATGGCAGCAAGGCGGATCATCGCGCCGCTGTGACCGCACCGGTGAGGTGCATGAGGAACTCCTGGTTGCCCTTGGGTCCCCGGATCGGTGCCGGCAGGCTGCCGTGCACCACCAGCCCCAGGCCCTCGGCGTGGGCCGCCACCCCGGCCAGCACCTCGGCATGGAGCTGGGGATCCCGGACCACCCCGCCCTTGCCGACCCTGCCCTTGCCGACCTCGAACTGGGGCTTGACCAGGGCGAGGATCGAGACCGCCTGGTCAAACAGGGGCAGAAGGACCGGCAGGATAAGGGTGAGCGAGATGAACGAGGCGTCCACCGTGGCCAGACTGACCAGCTCCGGCAAGAGATCCCGGGTCAGCTGGCGGGCGTTGGTGCGCTCCATGACCACCACCCGGGGATCCTGGCGCAGCCGCCAATCCAGCTGGCCATAGCCGACGTCCACGGCATAGACCCGCCGGGCGCCGTGCTGGAGCAGGCAGTCGGTAAAGCCGCCCGTGGACGCGCCCACATCGAGGCAGCTCCGTCCTGCCACCTCGATCCGGAAATGCACGAGGCCGGCGGCCAGCTTGAGACCGCCTCGGCTGACATACGGACAGGGGTCCGCGGCCAGGGTCACCAGGCAGTCCGGATCCACCTCCCGGCCCGCCTTGTCGGCCATGGCTCCCCCCACCCGCACCTGGCCGGCGCCGATCAGGGCCTGGGCGCGCTGCCGGCTGGGGGCCAGGCCCCGGCTGACCAGCAGAGCATCAAGCCGGATCTTCTGTTTCACTCGCCGGATCTCCTGTGCTAACCTGAGCCAATGATGACGACCTCGCGGAGGTCGGAGGGCGCCGCCCCAGGGATGGGTTGGCAGCGCTCTTCGCCACCACGTCCAGGTCGGGGACGACTTGACCGGACAGGAAGGAGAAAGCCGATGGCCGAACGGGTGCCCATCAACGAAGCCCTGGCCCTGGAGCAGGTGGATGGCGACCGGGATTTTCTGAAGGAGATGCTCCAGGAGTTTGTGCAGCTCACCAGCGAGCAGCTGCCCCAACTGGTGGAGGCGATTGCTGCCGGCAACAGCGACGAGGTACGCTCTCTGGCCCACAGCATCAAGGGCGCGGCCGCCAACCTGTGCGTGGAGAAGATGGCCGCGGACGCCAAGACCTTGGAGTATATGGGGCGGGACCACAACCTGCAGGGGGCGGACGAACTGGTCGCGGCCCTGCGGAAGGAGATGGCGGTCCTCACCAGCTACATGGCCGGGCTGTAAGCGCGAAGATTGCCCGCGGCCGGCGGTCAGGCGCCGCTTGTGCCGCTCGGCAGCGCCCGCGGTCCCGGGGACCGGCCTTCGTCCACCAGCTCCCGGGCTGCGGCGATGACGGCGGAGGCGTCGATCCGGGCCTTCTCCCGCAACGCCTTCTGACCCCCGTGCTCCACGAACCGGTCCGGCAGCCCCAGCAGCCGGACCGGGATGCCCGCCAGACCCTGGCGGGCGAAGAGCTCCAGAACGGCGCTGCCGAATCCCCCCTGCCGCACATTCTCCTCGACGGTCAGGACCTGTCCGGTGCGGATGGCCCATTCGGTGATGAGCGCCCCATCCAGGGGCTTGATGAACCGGGGGTTGATCACCGCCGCTTCGATCCCCAGCTTGCGCAGCCCTTCTGCCGCTTCCAGCGCCGGATAGACCCGGTTGCCCACCGGTAGCAGCAGGATGTCGCTCCCTTCCCGCAGCAGCTCGGCCGTGCCCAACGGAATCTTGTGGAAGGTGGTGTCCAGGGGCCGGCCCTCGCCCGCCCCCCGCGGGTAGCGCACCGCTGCCGGTCCGGGGTGGAAGATGGCGGTGTAGAGCAGATGCTGGAGCTCGTTCTCGTCCTTGGGGGCCATGAGCACCAGGTTGGGAATGAAGCGCAGGAAGGTCAGGTCGAAGGCCCCGTGGTGGGTGGGGCCGTCATCCCCCACCAGGCCGCCCCGGTCGATGGCAAAGGTGACCGGCAGGTTCTGCAGACAGACGTCGTGGATGATCTGGTCCAGGGCCCGTTGCAGGAAGGTGGAGTAGACCGCCACCACCGGCAGTAGCCCCTCCACCGCCAGGCCGGCGGCAAAGGTCACCGCGTGCTGCTCGGCGATGCCCACGTCGAAGAAGCGGTCCGGAAAGCGGCCGGCGAATTCCACCAGACCGGTGCCGGCGGGCATGGCGGCGGTGATGGCGGTCACCCGGGGGTCGCTTTCGGCGATCTGCACCAGGGCCTTGCCAAAGACCTGGGTATAGGCCATGGGACCGGGAGGGCTGGGCAGGGGGCGGCCGCTCTGGATCTCGAAGGGGCCGACGCCGTGGTAGTCGCCGGGGTTCTTCTCCGCCGGCAGGTAGCCCTTGCCCTTGGTGGTGAGCACATGGATCAGAACCGGCCCGCGGTGGAATTCCCGGACGTTTCGCAAGGTGTCCAGCAGGGACTCGAAACGGTGGCCAGGGATGGGGCCGATATACTCGAATTTGAGGGCCTCGAAGAGCATGCCCGGGGTGAAGAAGCCTTTCAGGGAATCCTCGCTCTTCTTGAGGACCTGGAGGATGTTCTCCCCCAGGTGGGAGAAGCCCTTCAGAAAGTGCTCCATCTCCTTCTTGATCCGGGTCATGGCCCGGCCGGTGAGCTTGCGGGACAGGAAGCTGGACAGGGCCCCCACATTGGGGGAGATGGACATCTCGTTGTCGTTGAGGATGACCACCAGGTCGGCGCCCAGATGGCCGGCCTGGTTGAGGGCCTCGAAGGCCAGACCGCCGGTCATGGAGCCGTCGCCAATGACCGCGATGGTCCGGCCAGGGTCACCTTTGAGATCATGGGCCACCGCCATGCCCAGGCCGGCCGAAATGGAGGTGCTGCTGTGACCGGTGTCGAAGGTGTCGTAGGGGCTCTCCTCCCGCTTGGGAAAGCCGCTGATGCCGCCTTGTTGGCGCAAGGTGTGGAAGACGTCCCGGCGACCGGTCAGGAGCTTGTGGGCATAGGCCTGGTGGCCGACGTCCCAGATGAGCTTGTCTTTGGGGGTGTCGAAGATGTAGTGGAGGGCGACGGTCAGCTCCACCACCCCCAGGCTGGGCGCCAGATGCCCCCCCACCTGGGCCACGGTTTCCACGATCTTCTGCCGCAGCTCGGCGGCCAGTTGGGGCAGCAGGTTCTCCGGCAGCTGGCGCAGGTCGGCCGGGGAATCGATCTTCTCAAGAAGGCAGAATGGGGCTTCCATGATCCCCCTACCGCTTGCGGGTCAGAACGTAGCGGGCCAGGGCCCTAAGATGCCAGGCGTTCTCGCCCAGGCCGGCCAGAGCGCTCGCGGCCGCCTGGGCCGCGGCCTCCGCCTTCCGCCAGCTGGCCTCCATCCCGAACAATCCAGGATAGGTGGCTTTGTGGCGGGCGGCATCCGAGCCCACCGCCTTGCCCAGCTCCTCGGGGGTGGAGGTGACGTTCAAGATGTCGTCGACGATCTGGAAGGTCAGTCCCAGGTGCTGGCCGTAGGCGGTGAAGGCGGCGAATTGCCCCTCGTCGGCCGCGGCCGCCACCGCCCCCAGCTGCACGGCAGCGGTGATGAGCGCTCCGGTTTTGTGGCGGTGGATGAAGGCCAGGGTGTCGGCATCCACCGGCTGGCCCTCGGAGGCGATGTCCACCGCCTGACCCCCCACCATGCCCAGGGGGCCGGCGGCCCGGGCCAGGATCCGGACCTGGGTCAGGCACTGGTCCGCTGGCAGCGGCGTTGCCGGCCGGCTGAGGATCTCGAAGGCCATGGTCAGGAGGCTGTCACCCGCCAGAATGGCCGCTGCCTCGCCGAAGACCTTGTGGCTGGTGGGCCTGCCCCGCCGCAGGTCGTCGTCGTCCATGGCCGGCAGGTCGTCGTGGATCAACGAGTAGGTGTGGACATATTCCAGGGCGCAGGCGGCGGGCAGGGCCCGCTCCGCCGGGCAGCCCAGGGCCTCGGCGGCAGCCAGGCACAGGATCGGCCGCACCCGCTTGCCGCCGGCCAGGAGGCTGTAGCCCATGGCCTTGAGGTGGTCGGCCAGATACCCGTTGGGCTCGGGCAGGGAGGCGGCCAGAGCCTTCTCCACCAGGGCGCGTCGGTCGGCCAGGTATGCGGCAAGATCCATGGTGGGAGGTTTCTCGGCAGGGGGAGGAAAGGTCAGGTCTCGTCCGGCTCCGGCTCGGCGAAGGGCACCTCCACCAAGTCGCCATCCTTTTTGAGCAGGAGGCTGACCTTGCGCTGGGCCTCGTCCAGCTTCTTGTTGCAAAATTCCGAGAGTCTAACGCCCTCCTCGAACTTTTTCAATGACTCATCCAGGGACAGCTCACCGCTCTCCAGCTCCCGGGTGATCTGCTCCAGGGCGGCGAGGGCCTCTTCGAAGGATTTCTTGGCCATGGGGTATCCTGCCCGATGGGCGACGAAGGTGGCTTGGGCAGCGGCGCTGCCAGTGGCTGCCCGGCAACCTAGCACACCGGAGCCGGGACCTCAAGGAGCTGTCGCCCTGTGACGGCCGGCCGGGGCCGCCGGCTGTGACCTTGACAGGCCGGCGGCAACCAGGCAATCTCCCAGCACAGGAAGGTGTCTGGTGCCTCGCTTGAGCGTCGCCGCACGGCTCGTGGTGCTCGGGGGCAGGGCCGAGCCGCCCGCCGGCCGGCCGCGCAGCGGAAAGTCGCCGGTGAAAAAGGGAGGGGAGCATCATGGGATCTGCCTTGCCTGCCAACGCCCGGCTCCACGCCCGCCGCCTTTGTCTGGTCCTGACTGCCGCCGCCAGCGTGGCGCCGCTGCTTGGCCTCGTGGGTTGGCTGGCCGGGGCTATGCGCCTCGCCAGCTACGGGGGCCAGTTCATCCCCATGGCCCCCAGCACCGCGGTCTCCTTTGTCCTCCTGACCCTGGCCCTGCTTCTGATGCTGCGTCCCCTGGCCGGCCCGGCCGGCAGCCGGGGGCTTAGCCTGGCGGGTATCCTTGTTGCCGCCTACGCCTTGCTGGTTGCCGGCGGCTGGCTCACCGGCCTGCCGATCAACCCCGACGATTGGCTGCTCGGGGAGATGGGGACCCTGGGGGCTCATCCCATGGGACGGATGTCGCCGGTCACCGCTGCCCTCTTCCTTCTTGCCGGCAGCTCCCTGGCCGCGCACGGGCACGGGTTGGCCCGGAAGGGCTCGGCCCGGCCCTGGCTGTCGCTGGCGGCGGCAGCCGGCTTCGCTGTCCTGCTGGCCGGCGCGGTCCTTACCTTCGGTTATGTCATCGGCAGTCCGCTCCTCTACGAAACCAGGACCATTCCGGTAGCCCTGCCCACCGGGCTCTCCTTTCTGTTTCTGGGAGGGGGGCTGACCACCGCGGCCATCTTCCACAGCCCCATGTCCGGCCTCTGGTACCAGAGGCTCAACGACTTGCCCATCGCCATCCAGCTGCACCTGGGTCTGGGCCTGATCCTTGCCCTGGTGGTGCTCCTCGGCGTCATGGCCTGGCGACAGACCGGCCTGCTCTGGCAGCAGACCCGGACCATCTATGAGCATCCCTTGCAGGTCAGCCGGGCCATTGCTGCGCTGGAGATGGACGTCTACCGGATGGGCATCGATCTGCGGAACGTGCTGCTGGCGGCCAGCGATCAGGACCGGCAGGCCGCCAGCAGCAACCTGGCGGCCTGGGCAGCCGACGCCGCGGAGCAATTCCGCATCCTGGAGGAGCGCTACCTCGGGCCGGCGCAGGACATCGAGGAGGCTCGCCAGGCCTTTGCCGAGTGGCTGGCCGCGCACAAGGAGTGCCTGGACCTGGCGGCAGCCGGCCGGCTGGCCGAAGTGGCCGCTCGCCTCCAGGCCACCGGCGGTGATGCCGGTCGCAAGCGCGTGCAGCTGCTGGCCCGCATCCAGGCCATCAGCGAGTTTGCCAGAAACAAGAGCACGGACCTCTACCGGAAGGCCACGGCGCAGAAGGACGATCTCAATCGGGCCATGGCAATCTTTCTGGCCCTGATTCTGGGGTTGACCCTGTTGGTCTCCTGGCTCCTGGTGCGAGGGATCAGGGATCCTTTGATGCAGCTGACCGCAGCAACGGAGCGGTTCCGCCAGGGGGAGACCGGTGCCCGCAGCGGGTATGCCTCGGCCAACGAATTCGGGGCTCTCTCCCTGACGTTCAACACCATGGCCGAGACGGTGGAAGCCCAGATGCGGCTGGCCGAAACGCAGGCGAATGAGCTGGCCGCGGCAGCCGAGGAGCTGACCGGGCAGAACGCCGAGCTGGCGTTGCAGAAGCAAGAGCTCGACGAGGCCAACCGGGCCAAGAGCGAGTTTCTGGCCAACATGAGCCACGAGATCCGCACGCCGATGAATTCGATCATCGGCATGAGCTACCTGGCCCTGCGCCAGGAGGACCTGCCGGTCCGCCAGCGGGACTATCTGGCCAAGATCCACAGCTCGGCCCGTTCGCTCCTGGGGATCATCAACGACATCCTCGACATCTCCAAGATCGAGGCGAACCGGCTGGAGCTGGAGGCGACCGAGTTCCGCCTCGATGAGCTGGTGGAGCATGTCGTCAACCTGACCGCCTCGAAGATCGCGGAGAAGAAGCTTGAGCTGCTGGTGGAGGAGCTGAACGGTCTGCCACCGGTGTTGGTGGGCGATCCGCTCAGGCTCGGCCAGGTGCTCATCAATCTGGTGGACAACGCCATCAAGTTCACGGAGCAGGGCGAGATCGTCCTGGCCGTGAAAAAGGTGGCTGAAAGAGGGGATACGGTGACGCTGGGCTTTTCGGTGCAGGACACCGGGATCGGCATGACCGCCGAGCAGGCAGGCCGCCTGTTTGCGCCCTTCACCCAGGCAGATTCCTCGGTGACCAGAAGGTTTGGCGGCACCGGCCTGGGGCTGGCCATTTGCAAGCGGCTGGTGGAGCTGATGGGCGGCGAGATCGGGGTGGAGAGCGAGCCCGGTCGGGGCAGCCGGTTCAGCTTCACGGCGGTCCTCCAATGCCGGCGGAAGGCCGGCGAGAACGGCCTGCCGCCCATCCGCCTGGCCATGGACCTCAGGGGGCTGCGGGTGCTGGTGCTCTCCGGCCACGCCGCCACGGCCACCCTGGTGGCAAAGCATCTGAGGACCTTCGGCTTCTTGCCTGCGGTGCTCCGCTCCAGCAAAGGCTTGCCGCCGGAGCTGATCAGTGCCGAGGGCGAAGAGGCATCATATGAGCTGCTTCTGGCGGACTGGCCGCTTTTGAAGAGAAGCGGCTTGGAGCTGGCAGGCCAGCTGTGGTCCTTCCCGTCCTGGCACAACGTGCCAGTGATCATCCTGGCCAGCGCTGCGGACGCGCCGGAGATCGCCCGGCTGCCACCGGTGCCGGGCGGTCTGGCCGTGCTGGTCCGGCCGGTGACCCGGTCCCGGCTGTTCGACGCGATCATGGAGGCCTTTGGCCTGGCTGCGGCTGCCAGCCATGCCGGTCGGCCGGCGCAGCACGCCCAGCCGGCCGAGCTGACCCGCATCCGCGGCGCCCGGGTGCTGGTAGTCGAGGACAACGAGATCAACCAGCAGGTTGCTCAGGAGCTCCTGGAACAGGCCGGGGTGGCTGTGGATCTGGTGGACAACGGCCGGCAGGCGGTGGCGGCGGTGGCAGCCAGGCGTTACGACCTAGTGCTCATGGACATCCAGATGCCGGAGATGGACGGGCTTACGGCGGCCCGGATCATCCGGGCGTCCGACTCGCCACACCGGGACGTGCCCATCGTGGCCATGACCGCCCACGCCATGGCCGGGGATCGGGAGAAGTCCCTGGCCGCCGGCATGAACGGCCACATCATCAAGCCCATCGACCCGGACGAGCTGTTCCGAGCCCTCTTGGCCTGGATCCGCCCGCCGGTCCAGCCGGCGGCGCCAGTGGCCGGTGACGAGACGGGTCTGGACGTGGCCGCCCCGGCGGTCCTCGACCGGAAGGTGGGGCTGCGCCGGGTCGCTGGCAACGAGGCCCTCTATGGGGAGATCCTCGGCAAGTTCCACCGGGACTACCGCGATGCGATCTCCCGGCTGCGAGCGGCGCTGGATGGCGGCGAGCGGGAGGAGGCCCGCCGCATCGTCCATACGGTCAAGGGGCTGGCCGGTACCATCGGCGCGACGGCCCTCCAGCAAGCAGCGGCCGACCTGGATGCCGTGTTGAAGCAGGGGCAAGGACCGGACACCAGTAGGCCAGTGGCCACCTTTGCCGCGGCCCTGGAGACGCTCCTGGCCACGCTCGCCCCGGGGGCGGCGGCCCTGACGGCTGCTGCCCGCCAGCCCGCGCTGCCCGGCGATGCCAGGCAACTGGCTGCGCTCCTGGCCGAGCTGGGCCCGCTTCTTGAGACCGGCATCCCCAAGAAGAGCCGCGGCCTGCTGGCGGAGCTCAAGCGTTTTTCCTGGCCCGCGGAGGTGGCCCCGGCGGTGGAGGCGCTGGTGTCGCTGGCGGCGGGCTACCGCTACAAGGAAGCCCGTGACCGCCTGCTGGCGATCCAGCGCCTGCTGGCCTCTGGTGCCGCCGGGACCGGTGGCGACCCGGGAGGAGACGCATGAAGTCCCTGGCAGAATGCACGATCATGGTCGTCGATGACGACGAGGTCCATCTCGATGTCCTGGCCCGCGCCCTGGAGGATGACTACCAGCTTCGCATCGCGCCGGACGGCGAGGCGGCCCTGAAGGCCATCGGCCCCAGCCCTCCGGATCTCATCCTCCTCGATATCGTCATGCCGGGCATGGACGGCTACGAGGTCTGCCGCCGGCTGAAGGCCCGGGAAGAGACCAGGAACATCCCGGTGGTCTTCCTGACCTGTCTGACCGACGAGCAGGACGAGGCCCAGGGGTTGGCGCTGGGGGCCGTCGATTACATCACCAAGCCCTTCAATCCGGAGCTGCTCAAGGCGCGGGTCCGCGGCCACCTGCAGCTGAAGCTCCACCGGGACCATCTCGAGGAGCTGGCCGACCGGCGGGCCAGACAGCTCATTCATGCCGAGCGTCTCGCTACCCTCGGCACCCTGGCGGCGGGCATTGTGCACGAGATCAGCTCCCCGCTCGCCTACGTTCTGGGGTTTGCCGACGCCCTGCACGCCGACCTGGCCAAGCTTGCCAGCCGGATGCCGCCGCCCGCGGAGGCCGAGCCCGCGGTCCTGGCCGACTGGCGGCATTTCCTGGCCGAGGATGGCGACATGCCGGCCCGCATCGGCGAGGGCGCCCGGCGCATCCTGGCGATCATGGAGCTCATGCGGCGCTTTGCCTGCCGGGGGCAGCAGGCCAAGCGCCCGGTCCCGGTGGCCGGCTGTATTGAGAGCGCCCTGGCCCTTTGCCACAATGCGCTCAAGTACCACGTGACGGTGCGCAAGGATCTGGCCGCCGATCTGCCGCCGGTCATGGCCTATGCCCACCAGCTGGAGCAGGTCTTTGTCAATCTGTTCAAGAACGCCGCAGACGCCATGAGCCAACAGCAGGAGGGCGTGCTGGCCATCGTCCTGCGGCAGGTGGACGGTGTCCTCCGCTGCACGGTGGAGGACTCCGGTCCGGGCATCCCGCCGGAGGATCTGGCCGCCATCTGGGAGCCGTTCTTCACCACCAAGGACGAGGACACGGGAACCGGCCTGGGGCTGGCGATCAGCCGGGGCATCATCGAGGACCACCAGGGCCGGATCTGGGCGGAGGACCGGGGGGAGGGCGCCGGGGCGCGCTTTGTCGTCGAGCTGCCGGTGGCGCCGGAGGATTGAGGGGGCGTCATGCCCCACCGCCGCATCGGCCGGTGGATTGCCCAGGAAGGGCTTTTCTTGTTGACACAAGCGGGGCGGAACAGGCATTGTGATGGCAACCGTCCGCATGGGCGGGGAGCGGTATGGCGGTCGGGACAAGGCAGCGAATACGGCAGCGAAAACACGGTGAGGAGGGGACAGCGATGAGGAAGCGACATGCAGCATGGATGGCCGCGGCAGCCCTGGTGGGCGTCCTGTCGGCAGGGCAGGCGGCCCAGGCCACCACCCTGGGATCGTACACCTTCGAGGACAACGCCTTTGCCGACGTGGTGCTGGGTTACGGGGGTAACTGGCAGCTGGTGGGTGCCCCGGACATCCAGACGGCGGTGGTGGGCAACAACGTCAGCGACTACATCTGGACCTTCGACGGCAATGCCTGGGCCGATATCGGCTTCACGGACAACCGCCTCCGAAACGGCAGCGGCAACGACTTGGCCGTGTTCGAGATCTCGGGGTATGGTTGGCCCGGGGCCACCGGCTGTACGGTGCGGCTGACCATCAACGGCGTGACCCAGACCAGGACGCCGGTCTGGGATTTCTCCAATGTCTACGTGGCGCTCTTCGATCTCGACCAGTTCGGGGTCCCGGCCGGAGGTCTCGTCTCGTCGTTCACCGCCAGAGGGGTCAGCGGCGGGGATCCGGAGTACGCGGCCTTCGGCGCCCTGAACAATGCCGCCGTGCCGCTGCCGGCCAGCATCTGGCTGTTGGGCGCCGGTTGCGCCGGCCTGGCCGGCCTGGCCCGGCGGCGGGATCGCTGACCGTCGCCCGGTAATCCGGCAAATCGTGTTGCACAAATCGGAGAGTAGGGAGGGAAACGACATGAAGATCCGAGGAATGGTGGTTGCGGGCTTGCTGGCTTCGGCATTGGCCGCGCCGGGGATCGTCTCGGCAGCCACGGTCAGTCTGTATGGCGACAAGGACGGCTTCGGCCGGGGTATTCTGCCGGACCAGGGGTTTGACTGGTCATCTATCTCCCAGTCCCCTGTGGGTGAAGGGCTGACGGATTACTGGGTGTTGTACTCCCAGTCGTGGCACCAGACGTACGCCTTGCCGGGGACGATCACCGGTGCCTCCATCGAGATCATGGCCGGAGGCTTGGGCCTGCCGGTGCCGGCCACCCTGTCCATCAATGGTACGGTGATCGGCACGCTGACCGACGGTGACAACACCGGGCCGGCCTACAACTATGCCCGGCTGGACACCTTTGACCTCATGCCGTTCCTGGGCGCCCTGACCGGGAATGATCTCATCACGGTTTCCACAGGTGCGGATGGCTGGGTGCTCGACTACTCGGAGATTGTGCTCAATCGGGCCACGGTGCCGGTGCCCGCATCGCTGGCGCTGCTGGCTCCCGGTTTGGCTGGTCTTGGCCTCCTGCGGCGGCGGTGGTCGAGGTAGCGGATCAGAGCGACCCTGCAGGTGGTTTGCCTGCTTTCTGGAGCCGGCGGTCGCCACGGGCGTGGCAACCGCCGGCCTGTCGTTTATGACGGCGGGAAAGGCGGCACCCACCGGAAAGGGTCGGGAGGCGGTAGCTCGTTGACAGGCGGCGGGAAAGCTGGCAACTGTGCTGACGGTCGGGAGGTACCCGCACGATGGCTGAAACCGTGCAGCGTCAGGCGGTCTACGAGGACCTGTTCTCCGTCCCTGAAACCATGACCGGCGAGATCATTGGCGGCGAGCTGGTGGCCACCCCCAGGCCATCCCGGAAGCACATCGGGGCGATGTCGGCTCTGGGCTACAAGCTCGGGCCGCCGTACCAGTATGGCGAAGGTGGTGCGCCCGGAGGCTGGATCATCCTGATCGAGCCGGAGGTTGGCTTTGGTGTGGATGTCCTCGTCCCCGATCTGGCCGGCTGGAAGAAGGAGCGGCTGCCGGCGGAGGAGGGCCACAACTGGATCTCCGTGGCACCCGATTGGGTCTGCGAGGTCCTTTCGCCGGGATCGTTCCGCAACGACCGGATCAGGAAGATGCCCATCTATGCGCAGCACGGCGTGCCTTGTCTGTGGCACCTTGATCCCCTGGCCCGAACCCTGGAGGTCTTCAGGCTGGTTGCGCCGGGGCAATGGCTGCTCGCCGGCTCCTATGCTGACGACGATCCGGTGCGGGCGGAGCCGTTTACGGAGATTATCATCGATCTTGGCGCGTTGTGGCTGTGAGAAGGGCGCCGGAGGGCGGCTGCCCAGAAGAGAACAACGAATATCGCTATGAATCCAAATGTCAGTTGGGTTCTGTATGTAATATCAAGGGGTTACGGTGCGGCCATGTGCCATACCTGCTCAAGAATCTTGCAGGTCGTTCCATGAACGGCAG
>JBFMBH010000023.1:22281-39346 GCA_040755095.1 Thermodesulfobacteriota bacterium | reverse complement strand
GTGGTCCCAGGCAATCAGCTTTTTGTCGGCCATGCCGTTCTGGTGGAGGGTTGGTCCAAGGTAGTTTTTGATAAAATCACGCTCGTCTTCGTCCGTAAATATGCAGGACTCCCAGGTCTGGACAGCCATCGGTTCGTTCTGCACAGTTACACCCCAGATCGGAATGCCCGCTTTCTCATAGGCCTGGATGAACTTAATGAAGTAGTTCGCCCAGGCCTGCCGATACGCTGCCCGCAGCTTGCCACCTTGCAACATGTTGTTGGTGGTC
Source organism: Thermodesulfobacteriota bacterium (assembly GCA_040755095.1). NCBI lineage: Bacteria > Pseudomonadati > Thermodesulfobacteriota > Thermodesulfobacteriota bacterium. The sequence goes on along the minus strand of JBFMBH010000023.1, from coordinate 39,078 downwards.
TTCATCCAGGCCGGAGGGCTCCAGGGGCTTGCAATCATCGTCAGCTTACCGCCCGCGGCGTCCATCGCTCGCTTGATAAGTGGAATGCGGTATTTCTTGTCGTGCTGGATGCTGAAAGTTCTCAAGTCCTGGTCGTTCTCTTCGACATAGGTGTAGCTGGTGCTGGAGAAGTCGCAGCTGTGGATGGTGGTTCGGGCCAAGGTGTAACCGATGCCATCCTGGGCATCATAGTACGCCCTTATTATTTCCTGCTGCCTATCCCTGGTCATGTTGGCAAAAGTCTCGGCCGCTGCATCCGTGATCGCGCCCCCTATACCAACAATGGTCTGGAAGGTCTTGGATGGGTCAATGAACACACACACCTGCGCCTCAGACGGCTGCCCGCAATCTTTGAACTGCAGCGTCTCGGTTCTGGCTAGACGATAGTCCGTGTTTTGCGCCGTGGTGTACACAGCCACTGGCTTCTTGCTGATGTCCAAGGTCGTCCCTTCTGCATCAAAGGAGTGTGCGGACAGCGATCGGATCTTTTCATATCGCTGGTTATCGCTGCCCGGAGCCAACGCTTGTGCCCAAGTCGGCGTCTCCGAGTCCGCCATATCAGCTCTTGTCAACCCGGCGGCTCTTCCCCGCCAACGGCAGACATCAGCCGTGCGCCTTGACGCTTCGACCGGACGCCTGTTATTGGGCGCAACCTTTTGGGTGGAAGGCGTACCACTTTGTGCCCAGATGCCTGTTGAACAGAGCGCAAGTCGGCGCAGATTGCAGAAAGGTCGCCGCCGAACTTCTGGGCATGCTCCATCCGATACTTGCGTACTTCCTCTACGATATGATCCTTCATTTGTCTGCCTCCAGTAATTCCTCTGGTGAACAGATCTCAGGGCAGGCATATCCCTCATCTTCGACGATGCGTCTTATTGTTCGCCTGGTAAAAGGATTACTCATGTGCACAAAATTCCAGGTGACCGTCGCCTCGATGCCATGTACAGCAGCCACAGCGATATGAAGTGCGTCTTCTGGATACGCCTCTGGGATACCTCCCTTAAGAAGTATCGTTTGAGCGAGCGCCTTGGCATCTTCATCAATATCGAGCATAGGGAATGTTTCGATTGCTTCCAACCTCTTCTTTGCCTGAGCAGAATCGCCCCCACCGGCTTCCTCGTATACAAGCGCAGATCGGATGTCCACCAGATGAGCGGCGCACGGCGAGGTATTCAACCGGAAGAGCCGTGACCAAGACGACACCATAATCGGCGTTGGCAGTAGTATGTTGTTTTTGCGTGTTTAATTGCAGCCTGCCGTATAAAATGGCCGCAACATCACAAGCACAATGTTGCAAGCTGCCGTGTCCCCATGTCAGGAGGTCTGTAGTCACCTTGGCCTTGTTGTTGAACCCTTCCACGCACCCGAGGGCGATGGTTCCTTTGGCACGAAACCAGTTGAGCAGGAGAGGCCGGGAACGTAATCACCGAGTTGTCCTTCTCGCCACTCACCCGCCATAGCCGAAGCCCTCCAGTTTGACCCAGATGAGCCTGTCGAGCTTTTCGGTCCAGGCGGCGGTCTGCCTATGCAGGATGGCCTTACTCGACATCGCCCACCACCCGCATCTTTTCTTCCAAAAACCGCTGGATTTCCTCCGGCAATTCGTGGGCAAGGCTCAGGATTATCGCGGCCATTGGCCACCGCCTTTCTTTTTACGGCAGGACTTCTTTTTCACCTCGCCTTCGATCTTCTTGATCTCTTCGATGGCCTCGGCGAAGTGTTGATCGACGGGTTGCGGCAGCGAAGCTTGAACGGCGCGGAACTTCTCATGCTCCGCTTCCGCCTTTAGCCTGGCCGTCTCGTGCGAAATCTTGCCCGCGTGGGTGAGAATGTGCCGGTCGGTCATGCGGATGAAATCGTCGAGCTTGGCTATCCAGTCGGCCATGTACATCGGCTTGCGGCTCATGGCCTGCAACTCGGCGAAGTCAAGGTAAGCCGAGACAATCAGATTCAGGGCCTTGACCTCGTCCTCACTCAGATAGTTCTTGGCAACAGTCACGTCGCTCTTTCGGGGTGTTCCTCCCGGGTAGCAGGTCAGACCCATCTGCGGCTTCTGGGCATCGGCGCGGGTGTGGACGATTTCGGCGGCGGTTTGTCCCGAGATGGCCCAATGCATCTTGTTCTGCACGGTCTGGAAGAAGAGTTTCGATGTTTCGGCTCTGGGGTCGTAATCCTCGCTGAGCGCGTAGATGTCGAGCACCTTCCGCCAGAAAACCCGCTCGGAGGAGCGGATGTCGCGAATACGTTCGAGCAGCTCCTCGAAGTGTTCCCCGCCGCCGGCTTTTTTCAAACGTTCGTCGTCCAGGGTGAAGCCCTTGATGATGTACTCGCGGAGCCGCTGCGTGGCCCAGATGCGAAACTGGGTGCCGCGGAGGGACTTGACGCGGTAGCCGACGGAGATGATGACATCGAGGTTGTAGTGCAGGGTGTCGTACTGTTTGCCATCGGCGGCAGTTATCCGGAAATTCCGGATAACTGCATCAGGCGTTAGCTCGCCTTCCTCAAAGATATTATGGATATGCTCATTTATGGTACGGACGTCTTTCTGGAACAATTCCGCCATGGCTTTCTGGGACAGCCAGACGGTTTCTCCCTCAAAACGGACCTGAACGCGGGTTCGGCCGTCATCGGTCTGGTAGATGAGGAACTCGCCAGGGCTGCTCGGCGCCAGTTCATTTGCCATAGCCGATATCCTCCAGGTTCGCCCAGATGAGGCTGTCGAGTTTGGCAGCCTGTTTGGTCTGCTCGCGAAGCTCGGCGGTCAGGCGGGCCATTTTTGCCGCGAACGGCTCGCCGTCGTCCTCGACCGTACGTCCGCTTTTTTCGGATGACTGGGGCCCCGAAGGACGCCCAGGCCGGCTTCGGGCTCCGTTGCCACCCTGCCCACTCGGCCTCACCCGGCGCTTCACGCCCCCCCCTTTCCCGCCGGCGAGAGCGGTTGATCGGGAAGGCGACGCGGGGAAGGAGCCTGCAAGCGCAGCTTGAAGGCGGTCCGTTGACCGAGAGGTTGGGCGTCTTGGCCAAAATGATGATTAGCTGCCTGATGTAGCCCTGCGTTTCGCAGCCGGCTTACGATGAGCCTTAGCGGCAGGCTCCGGTCGCTCCATAAGACGACCCGTAACGTACTTGTGAAGAACGCTGGCAATGAGCGTTTGATACGGCATTCCTTCTTCCATCGCCTTCACCTGAATATCGCTGAGATCGCCAGAGGACAGGCGAATGTTGACTCGGCGATCTTTGATGGCGGTAGCACGGGCAGCGGCCTTGAACTTGGCAAGTTCGGCTTTCGTTGCCACGGACTTCAATTGGCCTCTCTCGAAGGCGTTCAGAACCTCAAATTCGTAATCATCAATCTTTGGCATCTGCTTCACCTTGTTTCAGATAGTCCCGGGTGGCCTTACGGCTTGGGATAACTGTCTTGAGAAAGAAGTATCCCCCCTCTTCGACGAACGGAACCAGGTAAACGTAGTTGTCGCACGAGACGACGAGAGCGCGCTGTCGGGGGTACTTCGATTGGTTCGGCTGAGCCAGGATGTCCAGCAGACCACCGGACTCGATCGCGACCACGATGCTTTCAAACGAGACACCCCGTTCTTCTTTGAGCCTTTCGTTCTTCTCGGCACTCCAACGAAATGGTTTCATCGCGCCATCTTACGCCCATGTGTGCCTATTGTCACCACGACACTGGAGACGCCCAATCGCGGCGCGAAGTCAGCGCCGCGATTCCCGGCGACGGAGTCGCCGGGAACAAGCCGTTCGATGGCTTCCCCGTATCTCCGCTCGACGGCTGGAAGTTTCCCGAGGTTCTGCCTGGCAGAGGCCACGCGCATTGGCCGAGGCTTAAGGTTGGTATTCCAGGCCGGCTTCGGGCTCCGTAGCCACCTTGCCCACCTGGCCTCACCCGACGCTTCGCGCCCCCTTCTTCCCGCCGGCGAGAGCGGTTGATCGAGGGCCGGCATCCGGCATGTAAAAAGTTTTTCCTGCCTGACAAATCTCTGCAAGGCCTCACCACGAGGTCTCCCGCCAGGGCGTGCTGCTCGCCGTGATCTTGTGGATATTCGAGCAGGGGCAACGCCGGGCACAAGGGTGTCCGGCAATCCGGCGCCGGCAGGGGCGGCGGATGATCACCTATCCAGGTGGCCATATGGATATTCGACAAGGCCGACGCCAGGCTGGATGCTATGGTCCTGCAAGCGGGCGCACAGAGGGCGACGCATGCGTCGCCCTGCGGGCGGCCCATCGCCCACCCCGTTGGCGCCTGGCTGCCCACGTTGTCGAAGCCGAATTGACTGGGCCTCTTGCTTATCGAATATCCAGGTGGCCATGCCCGCCCTTGCCCGGCATGCGCCTTGCTGCGTAGAATAGAGGAGGTGGATCCGCCTCCGCCATCCCGGCGGCGAGCGGCAATGCCTCGAACCTTTGCGGGACTGGTGCAGCCATGATGCGTGCTGTGGCGATTTTTTTGGCTCTTCTGGGGCTCTTGGCCGGGCAGCCGGCGGGGGCGGCTCTGCGCTGGGAAGCCATCGGGCCGGAGGGCGGCGACCAGTTCGCCATCGGCATCTCCCCCCATGACCCCAGCCTCCTCTTCGTCACCGGTCACCATGGCGTGTTCCGGAGTCGGGATGGCGGCGAGAGCTGGCAGGCGGTGCACCACCATGCCATGGCCGACGGCAGCTTTCTGGGCCTGGCCTTCTCGCCCGCCGATCCCGGCGTGGTCCTGGTGGCCAACGACAGCACCGGCGTCTGGCGGAGCACCGATCAGGGGGAAACCTGGGAGGCCAGAAACAGCGGCCTGCCCCTGTCGCCGGGGAGTCTCAGCCGGGTCGGGCCGGTGGTGGCCCTGGCCCGGGCCGGGGATGGCAGTCTCTATGCCGGCCTGGCTGCCCGGAGCATGGAGGATCCCCTGCCGGCCTGGGTCTTTCGGAGCAGCGACGACGGGTTGACGTGGCAGCCGGACGGTACCGGCATCGAGGCCCCGGCCGGCGATCTGAGCCAGTGGCCGGCGGTGCTGTTCAATGTCGATGCTCAGGGCCGGGTCTGGGCCATGCTCCATGGCAGCGGCGTCTTTGTCCGCCAGGAAGATGTCTGGGTCAATCGCAACGGCGATCTGCCGCCCCAGGCCACCCGGGCCACCTTCCTGGCCGGGGATCCCACCGATGCCGACCGCCTGTTCCTGGGCACCGAGGATGACTGGGTCTACGGCTCGGCAGACGGCGGCGCCACCTGGAGTCGCCTGGCCCTGCCAGCCGAGCTGGCGGAGGCTACCCCCCTGCCTCTGGTCTACACCCTGGCCATCGACCCCAACAACGCCCAGCTTCTCTGGGTGGTGGCCAACGACAGCGCCGGCTCCCTGGAGCAGCCCCTGTTCCGGCCCGGCAGCAGCCAGCATACCGGCGGCGGCAGCTACCTGTCCGCCGATGGCGGCCAGACCTGGCTTGCCACCCCGGCCGGGGCCTTCCGGGTCGCTGTCGATGCCACCGCCACCCGGACCGACTCCTTCTCCGGGCTCCTGTCCACCCCCATGACCCGCTCCAGCCGCTGGTACAAGACCGCCGGCGGCCGGGTGAACGTCCTGCGCAGCCTGGACGGGCTGCGCTCCTTCCAGGCCATCACCAACGGGATTTACGGCCTGCTCGTCAACGGGGTGACCGTTCTGCCGGCCGCGGCCGGGGCGCCCCGGCTGGTCGCCGTGGCCGAGAGCGGCCTGTACGGCGGTGACGGCTCCGAGCTCGGCTGGCAGTGGGCCTCCAGTGCCGGCACCCCGGTCTACACCTGGTCCCTGATCGGCGACCCGGCGGACAGCGGCAAGCTTCTCTTTGCCACCGGCAACCCGGCCTGGGCCACCCCGGAGGTCCGGGGCGTCTGGCGCCTGGACCGGGACTGCTTCGGCGGCCCGTGCAGCGAGCGGGCCCAGATCCTGTCCGGCGTTGGGGTCTGGCGCCTGATCCCGGTTCCTGACCAGCCCGAGCGCCTCTATGCCGCCACCCAGGAGCAGGGCATCCTGGCGAGCGCTGATGGCGGGCAGACCTGGGATCCCTTCAACGAGGGCCTGGGGGAGGCTGCCAGCATCAGCGACCTGGAGCTGGATGGGACCGGGCAGCCGCTCTTTGCGGGCAGTCGCCGCAGCCACGGCGATCCCCAGGCCGATCAGCCCGAGAACTGGCGGGCCACCCCCGACGAGACGGGAGCGGTCTGGCGGTTCGACGCCGAGGCCGGTGTCTGGCAACCCTGCGAGGGGATCGGGGCGGCGGTGCTCGATCTGGAGTGGCTGCCGGGAACCGGCGTGCTCTACGCGGCCACCGCGGCCGGCCTCTACCGGTCACCGGATCAGGGCGCCACCTGGGAGCCTCTCCTGGCCGGCGTGGTGGTCTTCGATCTGCTCCTGGATCCGGCCCGGCCCGACTACCTGCATGTGGCCACCCGGGCCGGGGTGCTGCGCAGCACCGACCGCGGCAGCCACTGGCATCCCCTGGCCGATGGCCTGACCACGGATACGGTCTACGGGCTGGCCCTGGATCCGGACACCGGCATTTTGTACGCGGCCAGCGGCGGCAACAGTGTCTTCCGCCTGGTGCCCGACCCCGCCCCGGTGCCGGAGGCGAGCTTCGCGCCGGCGTGGCTGGACTTCGGCGAGAGGCCGGTGGGCCTGCCGGCGGCGGCCAGCGTCGAAATCCAGAACAGCGGCGAGGCGGATCTGGTGATCCAGGGGATCGAGGTCAGCCAGACGGCCTTTGCCGCAGGCGAGCTGGCCCTGCCGGCCACCATCACCCCCGGCAACCGGCTGGCCATCCCGGTCCAGTTCCTGCCCCCGGCCGAGGGTCCCTGGGAAGGGGAGCTGCGCCTGGCCACCAACATCGTCCAGGAGGAGCCGGTCACCTACCGGCTGACCGGCAGCGGCCGGCCAGCGGTGGCGCCGGACCTTACCCTCACCGCCAACGGCCTCGCCCCGGAGCTGACCGTGGCCAGGGGCATGACGGTCAGCCTGGCCATGACCATCGCCGCCAACGATTATCTGGGCCGGGAGATGGAGCTGTGGCTGCGCTGGCAGGCACCCGGCAACACCTACTGGATGGAGCCCAGCCAGGGCTGGCAGATCGTAGCCGCGGGGGTGCCGTTTCTGGTGGGACCGCTCCTTTCCGGCAGCCGGGGGGTGGGCCGACCGCCCCTGGTGGCTGGTACCCATGTCTGGACCCTCTTCGTAGACCAGGAGGTCAACGGCACCCTGGACCCGGGCTGGCAAACGGAGGTCACCGTGGTGGTCACCCCGGATCCGCCGGTGACCATCCTCTATCCGGCGGCCCTGGATCTCGGCGAGGTGCCGGTGGGCCGGGTCGTGGAGGCCCAGCTGTGGATCGTCAACCCGGCGCAGGTGCCGCTGGTCATCGGCGACATCCGGGCCGGGGCGACCAGCCTTTCCCTGCCAGGCCTGGTCCTGCCCATCACGGTCAACCCCAAGAGCGGCGCGCCGGTCACGGTGCGCTTCCAGGCGGACGTCCTGGGCACCATGACCAGCGAGCTGACCCTCCTGAGCCCGGACAGCCGGGTGGCGGACGCCGTCTGCCCGGTGCAGGCCCTGGTCCGGGAGGCGATCCCGCCCCGGCCCGAGGTCCTGGCCAACAACCAGGGCGGCACCGTGCCGGTGGCGGCCCGGACCCGGACCAAGGTGACCATCGGCCTGGCGGCGGCGGATACGGCCGGGGAGACCGCGGAATGGTGGCTGCGGCTGTTGGTGGTGGCGAGCGGCGATACGCTCTGGCTGACCGGGGACCGGGGCTGGGTGGCATCGCCGACCCCGTTGCCCATCGGCGTCTTCCCCATGGCCGATCTGCCCCGGCCCCTGCCGGTCCTGAACGTCAAGCTCCCCCGGGGCGAGTACCGCCTGTCTCTGAGCCTCGATCCGGAGGCGGACGGGGTGCCTGGGGAGACCTGGATGGACGAGGTGGTGGTGCAGGTGGAGTGAGCTGGTCCTGCGATGAGCCCCCCTCCCGACCTCCCCCCGCTGCTGGGGGGGAGGCGACCCCACCGAGGCCCCCCTCCCCCAGCGGGCCCCCCAGCGGGGGAGGGCTTGGGGTGGGGGCTACGGCTGCCGGCCGGCTGATGGGTTGCGGCTGGCGCCTCCACCCATCCTTCTACTGCCCGTCGAAGAGGCCGCGGGATCAGGCCGGCGGCGCAGGCTCTGGCCGGGAGAGCACCCGATCCACCAGGGCGAGCAGGTCCTCGAACCGGAAGGGCTTGCCGAGAAAGCCGTCCGCCTGCTGGTGGAGGATCGACTCCACCTGGGGATCCTGGAAGAAGAGCTCGGAGACAGACACAAAGACGAACGGCTGCTGGGGCCGGATCTTGCGGACAGCGGCAAAGAGCTGCAGGCCATCCAGGCCAGGCATGATGATGTCGGAGACCACCAGATCAAAGTCCCCCTCCTGGAAGAGCGTGAGGGCGACGTCGCCGCGGGTGGCGCCGGTGACCTCGTAGCGCTCCTCCAGGAGCATCATGGTCGCCTCCAGGATGGCCATCTCGTCGTCCACAAAGAGGATTCGCTTCCGGGCCGCCTCCGCCATACCTCTCCCTCCGTGCGCCGCCGAGGGCCAAGTCTGCCGTTCCTGACCCCGTCTGCCGGCCATCCAGGGCGCGATCCTGTTCCCGGAAGCATGCCGCAGCAAGCGCTCGCCTCCGGGACACCGCTCCTCAGCACCGCCAGCTCCCAGAGCACCTGACCCATTGTGCGACCAATGCCGGCGGCAAGGCAAGACCAAACAGACGGCGTCCCCTGGCTGGCTGCTGGATCCTGGCCGGCGCCTGGTCGTCCCTTCCTGACTGATGACAATGGTGGCACAGGCCTTGCTTGGCAGGTGCATGGGGCCGGCAACCGGACCCTGCCGGTCAGGCCGGGAAGCGCTGCCTGCCGGAGAGCTGAGCCAAAAAGGGGTTATGGGATGATGACGGCTTGTTTTATAATGTGTTGCGCGTCGAAAAAGATTTCCGCACCGCACCCATCCGACCCCAGATGTCTCCGGATCGCTCTCTGGAGCCGCCTGGCTCCGCCTGCTGCCCAGGCTGCCCTGGGTTGGGCCCGGAATGGGCTTGCCGGCGGAGGCCTTGAGGTGAGTCATGACCCCCGTGCCCCTATCCCGCGCCTTTTCCTGTCGTCTTGCCTTCCTCTGGCTGATCGGGACGCTCTTCGTTCTGGTGGCGGCGCGACCACTGCCCGCCGCCGAGGTCACCCTGGCCTGGGACCCCAACCCTGAGCCGGAGCTGGCCGGCTACCAGATCTACTGGGGCCTGGCCAGCGGCAGCTACACCGACGTGGCCGATGCGGGCAACGCCACCCAGTTCACGGTGACCGGCCTGCCGGGGGGGCAGACCTTCTACTTCGCGGCCACCGCCTATGACGGGGTAGGCAACGAATCCGCCTTCTCCAACGAGCTGATCTGGACCAGCCCGGCCGATCTGACGCCGCCGGTGAACAACCCGCCAGTGGCGGAGGGCCTCGCCCTGTCGGTGGACGAGGACACGGTGCTGGCTGCAGGACTCTTGGCCAGCGACCCGGACGGGGACCCCGTGACCTTCCAGGTGCAGGCCGGCCCCAGCCATGGCACCCTCACCCTGAGCAACCCGGCCACCGGCGCCTTCACCTACCAGCCGACGGCAAACTTCACCGGCGCCGACTCCTTCACCTTTCTGGTCACGGACGGCGAGGCGGCCTCCAACGCCGCCACAGTGCTCATCGCGGTATTGCCCCAGAATGACCCGCCGGTGGCCGGTGCCGACACCGGCGCCACCAGCGAGGAGCTGGCGGTGACCATCGATGTGCTGGCCAACGACAGCGACCCGGACGGGGACCCGCTGGCCGTGACCGGCACCCAGGCCGGCAGCCATGGCACCACGGCGGTGGCCGGCAACCGCGTTGTCTACACGCCAGCCCCCGACTTTTCCGGCAGCGATGTCTTCACCTACCAGGTCGGAGACGGCCAGGGAGCCACCGCCACGGGCACCGTCACCGTGACCGTGCAGCCGGTGAACGATCCGCCCCGGGCCGTGGCCGATGCGGCCAGCACCGACGAGGACACCCCGGTCACCATCGATGTTCTGGCCAATGACAGCGATGTCGATGGCGACAGCCTCACCCTGGTCGCCCTGGGCCGGCCGGGCCGGGGCACCATCGCCGCCAGCGGCAACCGGGTCATCTACACCCCACCCGCCAACGCCAGCGGCAGCGACTCCTTCACCTACCACATCGCCGACGGCCAGGGCGGCACCGCCGCCAGCACGGTCGCCATCACCATCCGGCCGGTCAACGATCCGCCGCTGGCCAATACCGACCTGGCCAGCACCGGCGAGGATACGACCGTGGTCGTGGATGTCCTGGCCAACGACAGCGACCCGGACGGCGACGCCCTCTCCCTGACCAGTGCCACGGCCGGCGCCTTCGGATCCACCAGCGTGTCTGGCAGCCGCATCGTCTACGCCCCGGCCGCCAACGCCAGCGGCACCGACTCGTTCTTCTATCAGATTGCGGATGGCCACGGCGGCACCGCCACCGGCACCGTCACCGTCACGGTGCAGCCGGTGAACGATCCGCCCATCGCCACTGCAGACACCGCCAACACCGACGAAGACACGGCGGTGACCATCGACTGTCTGGCCAACGACCGGGATCCGGAAGGCCAGGCCCTCACCCTGGCCAGCGCCGGCCCCGGCAGCCACGGCACCACCACGGTGAGCGGCAACCGGGTCGTCTACACCCCGGCGGCGGACTGGTATGGCACCGACACCTTCACGTACCAGGTGGCGGACGACCTGGGCAGCACCGCCACCGGCACCGTCACCGTGGTCGTGCAAGGGGTAAGCGATCCCCTGGTGGTGACGCCGGATACGGCAGCCACTGACGAGGACCGGGCAGTGACCGTGGATGTGGTGGCCAACGACACCAATGCCGACCGCCTGGCGATCACCGTGACCGGTGCCGGCCAGGGAAGCCACGGCAGCACCGCGGTGAGCAGCAACCAGGTGGTCTATACGCCGGCCGCCGACTGGCACGGCACCGATTCCTTCACCTACCAGATCGCGAGCGGCAGCAGCCAGGCCACCGGCACCGGCACCGTGACGGTGCAGCCGGTCAACGACCCTCCCCAGGCGGTGGCCGACAGCGCCACCACCAGCGAGGATACCCCGGTCACCGTGGCGGTCCTGGCCAACGATACCGACCCCGACGGGGACCCCCTGGCCATCACGGTGCTGGGTGCGGCCAGTCTGGGTCGCGCCCAGCTGGAGGGTAACCGGATCGTCTACACCCCCGATCCCGATGTCCATGGCACGGGCGTCTTCACCTATGCCCTGTCCGCCGGCCAGGGAGGCACCGCCACTGGCACGGTCACGGTCACCATCCAGGGGGTGAACGATCCACCGGTGGCCATGGCGGATACCGCCACCTCCAGTGAGGACACGGCGGTGATCGTGGATGTGCTCGGCAACGACCTCGACCCGGACGGAGAGGCCCTGGTGGTCACCGCCGCCAGCAGCGGCTCCCGGGGGCGAGCCACGGTCAGCGACAACCGGGTGCTCTACACCCCGGACGCCAACGCCAACGGGATCGACAGCTTCACCTACCAGATCAGCGACGGCCAAGGCGGCAACGCCTTCGGCACGGTGACCGTGACCATCCAGGCGGTGGATGATCCCCTGACCGCCGGCAGCGATGCCGCCACCACGGACGAAGACAGCCCGGCGCTCGTCGACGTCCTGGCCAATGACACGGATCCGGACGGCACAGAGCTGATCCTGGTCGCCGTTACGCCGGGGACTCATGGCAGCACGGCGGTCAGCGGTCGCCGGGTGCTCTACACCCCGGCCGCCAACTGGCATGGCTCCGACACCTTCACCTACCAGGTGAGCGATGGCCAGGGCAGCACCGCCTCCGCTGTGGTCACGGTCCTGGTGCACCCGGTCAACGACCGGCCCAGCGCTGTTGCCGACACCGCCAGTACCAGTGAGGACACCGCGGTCACCGTGGATGTCCTGGCCAACGACATGGATCCGGACCAGGACCCCCTGACCGTGACCAGTGTCAGTGCCGGCACCGCCGGGGCCACGGTGGTGAGCGCCAACCGGGTGGTCTACACCCCGGACGCGGACTGGCACGGCACCGACTCCTTCTCGTACCAGATCAGCGACAGCCACGGCGGCACCGCCACCGGCACGGTGACCGTGACGGTGCGGGCCGTCAATGACCCGCCCCAGGCCGCTGCCGACACCGCCTCCACCAGTGAGGACACCAGCGTGGCCGTGAGCGTCCTGGCCAATGACGTCGATCGGGACGGGGATCCCCTGACCGTGGCCGCGGTGGGCAACGGCGGCCACGGCCTGGCCAGCACCGATGGCCGCCAGGTCGTCTATGATCCGGAGGCCAACTGGAGTGGCACCGACTCCTTCACCTACCAGGTGGAGGATGGCCGGGGGGGCACAGCCACGGCCACGGTCACGGTGGTGGTCCAGGCAACCGGTGATCCGGTGCTGGCCGGCGCGGACACGGCCAGCACCGATGAGGACACCGAGGTTCTGGTGGACGTGCTGGCCAATGACCGGGATGCGGATGGCGATGCCCTGACCATCACCGGGGTGGGAGCGGCCACCAACGGCCGGACGGCCGCCAGCGGCCCCCGCATCAGCTACACCCCGGCCGCCAACTGGAGCGGCACCGACTCCTTTGCCTACCAGGTGAGCGACGGCCGGGGCAGCGTGGCCTCCGGCACGGTCAGCGTCGTGGTCCGGCCGGTGAACGACCCGCCGGCCGCCACCGCCGATGGCGCCAGTACCGAGGAGGACACGGCAGTCTCCATCGCGGTTCTGGCCAATGACCTGGACCTGGACGGCGACCCCTTGACCCTGGTGGCCGCAGGCAGCGGCAACCTGGGCACCACCACCCTGGCCGGCAACCGCATCCAGTACACCCCAGCCGGCAACCGGCATGGCAGCGACTCGCTCACGTACCAGATCAGTGACGGCCACGGGGCCAGCGCCACCGGCACCGTCACGGTGACGATTCGGCCGGTCAACGACCCGCCAGCCGCCAGCAGCGACGCCGCCACCACCCCGGAGGACCAGCCGGTGGTCATCGATGTCCTGGCCAACGATACCGACCCGGACAGCGACACCCTGAGCGTGGCCAGTGTTGCCACCCCGGGGCATGGCACCGCGACCGTGGCCAGCGGCCGGATCACCTACACGCCGGCTGTCAACTGGCACGGCCCCGACACCTTCACCTATCGGCTCAGTGATGGCAACGGTGGCGCGGCCACGGGCACCGTCAGCGTGACCGTGCAGCCGGTCAACGATCCGCCGGTGGCCGCCAGCGACACGGCGGTGGTGGACGAGGATGGCGCGGTGACCGTGGATGTCCTGGCCAACGATACCGATCCGGAGGGCGATCCCCTGGCCCTGACCAGTGCCAGTGCCGGCAGCAACGGCAGCACCGCGGTCACCGGCAATCAGGTGGTCTACACCCCGGCCGCCAACTTCCATGGCTCCGACTCCTTCAGCTACCAGGTGAGCGACGGCCAGGGCGGCCAGGGGACCGCCACGGTCACCGTGACCGTGCGGCCGGTGAACGATGCGCCGGTGGCCAGGGCCGACAGCGCCAGCACCACCGAGAGCACGGCCGTGACCATCGACGTCCTGGCCAACGACTCGGACCCGGATGGCGACACCCTGACCATCGCCAGTGCCACCGCCGGCAGCCATGGCACGGCGGCGGTCGCCGGCAACCGCCTGGTGTACACCCCGGCCGCCGGCTATGCGGGCGCCGACACGGTGAGCTATGGGGTGGCCGACGGCCAGGGGGGCCAAGCCTCGGCCACGGTCGCCATCACCGTGCAGGCGGTGAGCAGCCCGGTGACCGCCAGCGCCGACACCGCTGCCACCGGCGAGGACACCGCCATCAGCATTGCCGTGCTGGCCAACGATGCCGGCCGGCCCGGGGCCATTCTCCGTCTGACCGCGGTGGGCACCGCCAACAACGGCCAGGCCACGATCAGCGGCGACCGGGTCGTCTACACCCCGGCAGCGGACTTCCACGGCACCGACACCTTCATGTACCAGGTGACCGATGACCGGGAGAGCACCGGCACCGGTGCCGTCACCGTGACGGTCCGGCCGGTCAACGATCCGCCCCGGGCGGTGGCCGATACGGCCGCCACCAACGAAGACGCGGCGGTGACCGTCGCCGTCCTGGCCAACGATGTCGATCTGGACGGAGACGCCCTGACCCTGAGCACGGTCTTCGCCCCGGGCCACGGCAGCGCCGTGGCCAGCGGCAACCGGGTCTCCTACACCCCGGCCGCCAACTGGAGCGGCACCGACTCCTTCACCTACCGGCTCAGCGACGGCCATGACGGCACAGCGGAGGGCACGGTGACCGTGACGGTGCGGCCGGTCAACGATCCGCCCCAGGCGGCAGCGGACAGCGCCAGCGCCGGCGAGGACACCCCGGTCTCCATCCCGGTCCTGGCCAACGACACCGATCCGGAGAACGATCCCCTGACCATCACCGGCGCCACTGCCGGCAGCCTCGGCACCACGGTGGTGGCCGGCGGCCGGGTCGTCTACACCCCGGCGGCCAACGCCGCGGGCAACGATTCGTTCACCTATCAGGTGGCGGACGGCCAGGGCGGCAGCGCCACCGGCACGGTCACCGTGACCATCCAGCCGGTCAACGATCCGCCGCAGGCCGCAGCCGACGCGGCCAGCACCGACGAGGACACGGCGGTGACGCTGGATGTCCTGGCCAATGACACCGATCCGGACCGGGACGGCCTGACCGTGACGGCCGTGACCGCCCCGGCCCACGGCACCGCCGCTGTGGCCGGCAACCGGGTCGTCTACACCCCGGCTGCCGACTGGAGTGGCAGCGACTCCTTCAGCTACCAGATCGCCGACGGCCAGGGCGGCACGGCCAGCGGCCCGGTACAGATCAACGTCCGGCCCGCCAACGACATGCCAGTGGCCGCCGCCGACACCGCCAGCCTGGATGAGGACTCCCCGGTGACGGTGGAGGTGCTGGCCAACGACAGCGACCGGGACGGCGATCCCCTGACCGTGACCTCGGCTACCGCCGGCGCCCACGGCACCACCACCGTGGTCGGCAACCGGGTGGTCTACACCCCCCAGGCCGACTTCTTTGGCACCGACCAGTTCAGCTACCAGGCCAGCGACGGCCGGGGTGGGGTGGCCAGCGGCACGGTCACCGTCACGGTGCGGCCGGTCAACGATCCGCCCCAGGCGGCAGCGGACAGCGCCAGCACCACCGAGAGCTTCGCCGTGACCATCGACGTCCTGGCCAACGACCGCGACCCGGATGGGGATACCCTCTCCCTGGCCAGTGCCACGGCGGGCAGCCACGGCACCACGGTCATCGGCGGCAACCGGCTGGTCTACACCCCGGCCGCCGGCTATGCCGGCAGCGACTCCGTCAGCTATGTGGTCAGCGACGGCCATGGCGGCACGGCCACGGCCACGGTGACGCTCACCGTCCAGGCGGTGAGCACCCCGGTGACCGCGGCAGCGGACGTGGCCGCCACCGACGAGGATACGGCTGTCACCATCGATGTCCTGGCCAACGACTCCGGCCGCGCCGGTGCGGTGCTCAGCCTCAGCTCCGTGGGGCAGGCCAATGGCGGCGCCACGGCCCGGAGCGGCAACCGGGTGGTCTACACCCCGGCGGCCAACGGGAACGGCACCGACACCTTCATGTACCAGGTGACGGATGACCGGGGCAGCACCGGCGTCGGCGCCGTGCAGGTGACCGTGCGGCCGGTCAACGATGCCCCCCGGGCCGTTGACGACAGCGCCAGCACCAACGAGGACGCGGCGGTCACCATCGATGTCCTGGCCAACGACACCGATCCGGATCGGGATAGCCTCACCCTGACCGGGGCTGGCAGCGCCACGCACGGCAGCACTGCCATAAGCGGCAGCCGCCTCGTCTACACCCCGGCCGCCAACTGGCATGGCACCGACACCGTGAGCTACCAGATCAGCGACGGCCATGGCGGCACCGCCAGCGCCCGGGTCACCATCACCGTGCAGGCGGTGAACGACCCGCCCCTGGCGGTGGCCGACACCGCGACCACCGACGAGGACACCCCGGTCACCGTGACCGTGCTGGCCAATGACAGCGATCCCGACGGCGATGCCCTCACCCTGGCCAGCGCCGGCGATGGCGGCCACGGCAGCGCGGCCGTTAGTGGCAACCGTCTCGTCTACACCCCGGCCGCCAACTGGAGCGGCACCGATACCGTGATCTACCAGGTCTCGGACGGTCATGGCGGCACCGCCGCCGGTACCCTGACGGTGACGGTCCGCCCGGTGAACGACCGGCCGGTGGCCGCCAACGACGCCGCGACCACCGACGAGGACACCCCGGTTATCGTCGATGTTCTGGCCAACGACACCGATGCCGACCAGGATGCCCTGACCGTGGCCAGCTTCACCGCCCCGGCGCACGGCACGGTGGCGGCCAGCGGCAGCCGGCTGGTCTATACCCCGGCTGTCAACTGGCACGGCTCCGACACCTTCAGCTACCAAGTGGCGGACGGCCACGGCGGCACCGCCAGCGGTACGGTGTCGATCGCGGTCCGGCCGGTCAACGATCCGCCGGTGGCCGCCAGCGACACGGCGGTGGTGGACGAGGATGGCGCGGTGACCGTGGATGTCCTGGCCAACGATACCGATCCGGAGGGCGATCCCCTGGCCCTGACCAGTGCC
>JBFMBH010000023.1:0-22181 GCA_040755095.1 Thermodesulfobacteriota bacterium | reverse complement strand
AGTGCCGGCAGCAACGGCAGCACCGCGGTCACCGGCAATCAGGTGGTCTACACCCCGGCCGCCAACTTCCATGGCTCCGACTCCTTCAGCTACCAGGTGAGCGACGGCCAGGGCGGCCAGAGGACCGCCACGGTCACCGTGACCGTGCGGCCGGTGAACGATGCGCCGGTCACCCGGCCGGACAGCGCCGGCACCACCGGGGCCACCGCGGTCGTCATCGATGTCCTGGCCAACGACAGCGATCCGGATCAGGATCCCCTGACCATCGCCAGCGCCACAGCCGGCAGCCATGGCACCACGGCCGTGGCCGGCAGCCGTCTGGTCTACACCCCGGCCAGCGGCTATGCAGGCACCGATGCCTTCACCTACACGGTGGCCGACGGTCGGGGTGGCACCGCCACCGGCACCGGCACCGTCGTCGTCCAGGCGGTGGGTACGGCAGTGACCGCCAACCCGGACAGTCGCAGCACCAGCGAGGATACAGCGGTGGTCATCGATGTCCTGGCCAACGATCTTGGCCCGGCCGGCGCCCCCCTGACCCTTTCCGGGGTGGGCACGCCCGCCAGTGGCCGCGCCGCCGGGCAGGGCAACCAGGTCGCTTACACCCCGGCCGCCAACTGGCATGGCACCGAGACCTTCATGTACCAGGTGGCGGATGGCCGCGGCGGCACCGGCACCGGGGCGGTGACGGTGACGGTGCGGCCCGTGAACGATGCGCCAACCGCGGGAGCGGACAGCGCCGTTGCCAACGAAGACGGAACGGTGACCGTGGCCGTCCTGGCCAACGACACCGATCCGGACGGGGATGCGCTGTCCGTGATCAGTGCCACGAACGGCAGCAACGGCACCACGCTGGTGGCCAGCAACCGGGTCATCTACTACCCCCATCTCAACTGGAGCGGCACCGATTCCGTCACCTACCAGATCCGGGACAGCGCCGGTGCCACGGCCACCGGCACGGTCACGGTCACGGTACGACCGGTCAATGACCCGCCGGCAGCAGGGACGGACAGTGCCGTCACCGACGAGGGCTCGCCAGTGACCGTGGATGTGCTGGTCAACGATACCGATCCGGAGGCCAACCCCCTGACCCTGGTCAGCGCCACCAGCGGCGCTGGCGGCGCGGTGGCGGTGGCCGGCAACCGGGTGGTCTACACTCCCAACGCCAACTGGCACGGCACCGACGCGTTCACCTACCAGATCCGGGATGGCCAGGGTGGCGCCGCCACCGGCACCGTCACCATCGTGGTCCGGCCGGTGAACGATTCTCCGGTGGCGGTGGCGGATGAGGCCACCACCAACGAGGACACCGCGGTGACGGTGGAGGTCCTGGCCAACGACACCGATGCCGACCGGGATGCCCTGGCCGTAACCAGTGCCGCGAACGGCAGCCACGGCACGGCCAGGGTGGCCGGCAACCGGGTGGTCTACACGCCGGCCGCCAACTGGAACGGTTCCGACTCGTTCAGCTACCAGATCGCCGACGGCCAGGGCGGCACGGCCACCGGCACGGTGGCCATCACCGTACGACCGGTGAACGATCCGCCGGTGGCGGCCAGTGACACCGCCAGCACGCCGCAGGGACAGGCGGTTACCGTGGCGGTCCTGGCCAACGACACCGATCCCGACAACGAGCCGCTGACCCTGGCCAGCGCCAGCAACGGCCGGGGCGGCACCGCCCGCCTGGACGGCGACCGGGCCGTCTACACCCCGGGCCCGGACTTCTCCGGCCGCGACACCTTCGCCTACCAGGTCACCGACGGACACGGCGGCTCTGCCACCGGCACCGTCGAGGTGACCGTGCAGGCGGCGAATCGCCGGCCCCTGGCCCAGGCGGCCTTCGTCGTGGACACCGCCGCGCCCCTCCTGGTGCACTTCGACGCCAGCACCTCCCGGGATCCGGACGGGCGGCTGAGCGGCTTTCTCTGGAACTTCGGCGACGGCACCCAGAGCACCGGAGCGATCGTCGACCACACCTACGCCACGGGCGGCCAGTACCAGGTGCGGCTCACCGTCACCGACAACAGCGGCAGTGCAGCGGAAGCCGTCGTGCCGGTGACCGTCACCACACCCCAGGGACGCCAGCCGCCCCGACCCGTCATCGCCATCGCGACCGGGGTGACCACGGTGGGCACGCCGGTGAGCGTGGATGGCACCGGCAGCTCGGCCCCGGACGGACAGATCGTCACCTGGGCCTGGGACTTCGGCGACGGCAGCACCGCCAGCGGACCCACCGCCAGCCATGCCTACAACGCTCCCGGCCGCTACACCATCACCTTGACGGTGCGCAACGATGCCGGCCTCATGGCCCGGGCTCAGGCCGCGGTGCTGGTCACCGAGCAGGCCCCGGACGGAGAACGGCTGGCGGTGAGCTTCCAGCCGGCGGGCAGCCTGGTGCCGGAGGGCTTCCTGGCAGACAGCGGCCAGACCTTCGAGGCGGAAAGAGGCTACGGCTGGGTGGCAGGCCAGGGACCGCGCACGGTTATTGATCTCAACCGGAGCAACTCCCCCGACCAGGCCTATGACACGGTGGCGGTCCTGCCGGCCACCGCGGTCTGGGAAGCCACCGTGGCCAATGGCACCTACTTCGTCACGGCCTGCCTCATGGATCCGCTGAAAAGCGCCAAGCCGATCGGCAGCCAGACCGTGCTGGCCGAGGGATCGGCTGTGGTCAGCGGGGAGCCTTTGGGCCAGTCGGTGCGCTGGATCGAGAAGACCGGTGAGACGACGGTCACCGATGGCCGCCTGACCCTCACCTTTGCCGGCAGCAGCCCGGTGGCAGTCCTGGCCTGGGTGCGGCTCGAACGAACGGTGCCGGCGGAAGAGCGCCTGGTGGCCCGCATGGCGGCCAGGCTCGTGGAGGGCGACACGGCCGTGCACCTGGAGGCCTCCGACTCCTTGGCCCCGGCGGCCCCGATCCTCGACTATGCCTGGGACTTCGGCGACGGCAGCACCGGCAGCGGCGAGGTGGTGGAGCACGAATTCCCGGTAGCCGGCTTCTACACCGTGATCCTCCGCCTCCTGGACGAGGGAGGCCAGCGCTCCGAGGCCAGGCGGACCTTCTGGGTGCCAGACGGCGGCCAGGCGGGCACGCTGGCCGTCAATTTCCAGCCAGCGGCCGCCGCGGTGCCCACCGGGCTCATGGTGGACAGCGGCCAGGCCTTCGCCGATGACCGGGGCTACGGCTGGGCGCCGGCGGGGACCGGGCTGCAGACCCTGGACTTCAACAAGCGGCAGGCACCGGATCAGGCCCACGACACCGCCATCCTGGCCACCGCCGGCTCCCGCTGGGAGGTCGCTGTGGCCGACGGCCGGTATCGGGTAACGATCTCGGTCGTCGATCCGCTGCAATCGCCCCAGACCCAGGGCGGCCAGAACGTCCAGGCCGAGGACCTGCCGGTGGTGGCTCAGGAGCCCTTCGGCCAAGGCTGGCGGTGGGTCCAGGAGCAGGCGGAGGTCGAGGTCGCGGATGGCCGCCTCAGCCTGTCCTTCACCGGCAGCCAGCCGCTGGCTGTTCTGTGCTGGCTGCGGCTGGAGCGCCTGCCCTGACCCGGGCGCGGCCGGCCGCTTGCGCCCTTCCTTTCAGGCCGGCACCAGGGGCAACCCCTCTGCTGCCGGCCCGGACTCGTTGGCGGCCACCGGAAACCGGTTTTCCGGAAAGCCCTATCCGGATTCCCGGAAGGCCCCACCCCTCTGCCTACCGCTCCAACCAGGAAAGTGCCCGCCAAGGCCGATTCGGCCAGACAGTCCCAACGCCAAGCGCCGAACAACGGCGGCACATTCCTTGCTTGTCTCACGGGAACGCGAACGGTGGGCCGGTCAGGGGAAAGCCGGCCCGGGAGGCATTGATGTCCGGTTGTTCCGCACCCGTTCTGTCCTGGGCCGGCCGGCTGTTCCTCGGCCTTCTGGTCCTCCTGGGGACCTGCCCGGTGCTGCCGGCGGCCGAGATCACCTTGACCTGGGACGCCAACCGCGAGCCCCGGCTCGCCGGCTACCGCATCTACTGGGGGCAGGCCAGCCGCAGCTACAGCCAGAGCGCCGACGCGGGCCCGGCCACCACCTTCACGGTAACCGGTCTCGCCCCGGACCAGACCTTCTACTTTGCCGCCACCGCCTACGATGGGGCCGGCAACGAAAGCCCCTTTTCCGACGAGATCAGCTGGCGGAGCCCGGCGGCCCCGGCCGCCGCCCCCGAGGTGCCTGCCCAGACGCCTCCTCCCGGCCGGGATGAGGCCGCCCCGGCGCCAGCCTCCGTTCCCGAAGACCCTGTCCAGGCGCCGCCTCCCAGCCGGGACCAGGCCGCCCCGGCGCCGGCCGTCGTCCCCAACCGGCCGCCGGTGGCCGCGGCCAGCTTCCGGCTCGACACCGCCTCACTCCTGGTCCGCTTCGACGGCAGCGCGTCCCAGGATCCGGACGGCCAGATCGTCCAGCACCGGTGGCAGTTTGGCGATGGCGCCCAGGGCAACGGCGCCCTCGCCGAGCATGCCTATGGGATCGCCGGACAGTATCAGGTGCGGCTGGCCGTCACCGATAACAGCGGCGCCAGTGGGGATGCCACCCTGGCGGTGACCGTGAGCCCACCGGCCGACCGGCGGCCGCCCCAGGCCGCCATCAGCACCAGCGCCAGCCTGACCACCGTGGGCGCCGTGGTCCAGGTCGACGGCACCGCCTCCCGGGACCCCCAGGGACGGATCGTGGCCACGGCCTGGGACTTTGGTGACGGCAGCACCGCCAGCGGTGCCACAGCCAGCCACGCCTACCAGCTGCCGGGTCGCTACACCATCGCCCTGACAGTGCGCAACGATGTCGGCCTCAGCAGCCGGGCCCAGGCCCTGGTCACGGTCACCGAGGCGGCGCCGGAGCTGACCCGCCTTTCGGTCAGCTTCCAGCCCGACGGCAGCCCGCCGCCCGACGGCTTCCTTATGGACAACGGCCAGCCCTTTGACCAGGATCGGGGCTTCGGCTGGCTGCCGGAGCGCGGACCCCGCACCCTCATCGACCTCAACCGCAGCACCGCCCCGGATCAGGCCTATGACTCGGTGGCCATTCTGCCGGCCAGCGCCGTCTGGGAGGCAGAGGTGCCCAACGGCAGCTACCTGGTCACCGCCTGCCTCACGGATCCGGTGGCAAGCGGTCGGCCAGGCGGCCGCCAGTCGGTCCAGGCCGAGGGAGCCGCGATCATTGCCGACGGGCCGCTGGGCCAGGAGGTGCGCTGGCTGGAAGAGAGTGGCGAGGTGGCGGTAACGGACGGCCGCCTGACCCTGAGCTTCACCGGCAGCCTGCCGGTGGCGATTCTGGCCTGGGTGCGGATCGAGCAGATCCTGCCCCCGGAAGAACGGCTGCAGCCCCAGATGAGCGCCAGCCTGCAGGCGGGACGAACCGCGGTGCGCTTCGACGCCAGTGCTTCCTCTTCCCCGGGCGGCCCGATCCTGGACTATGCCTGGGAGCTCGGCGACGGCGCCACTGGCTCCGGCGTGGTGGTGGAGCACGAGCTGCCCGCGGCCGGCCTCTATACCGTGACCCTCCGGCTCCTGGACTCCCGGGGCCGGCGGGGCGAGACTCGCCAGACTTACTGGCTGGCCGATGGCCAGCAGGACCAGGAGCTGGCCGTGAGCTTCCAGCCCGCCGGTGCCGCGGTGCCGGCAGGCTTTCTGGTGGACAGTGGCCTGTCCTTTGCCAACAACCGTGGCTACGGCTGGCTGCCCGCCGGTACTCGGCTCAAGAGCGTCGATCTTAACAAGCGGCAGTCTCCGGACCAGGCCCACGACACCGCCGTCTTCGCCCCCCCGGCCGCCCGGTGGGAGGTGGCCCTGGCCAACGGCTGGTACCGGGTGCGCATCGGCCTCCTGGACCCCATGTCCGGCCGCCAGGGCCAGACCGGCCAAAGCGTGCAGGTGGAGGACGAGGCCCTGGTGACCCAGGAGCCCTTTGGCCAAGGCCTGCGCTGGATCGAAGGGGAGACCGAGGTGGAGGTGGCCGATGGCCGCCTCACCCTCGGCTTCGCCGGCTCCAACCCTCTGGCGATCCTCTGCTGGCTGCACGTGCAGCGGCTGCCCTGATTCGACACCCGGTCGGCCAGCCCAGCCGGTGCCCAAAACAGCAACGGGCCGGCCCCGGGGAATCCCGGAGTCCGGCCCGTTGCCGTTCAGAAAGGGGTCGCAACGATCAGCCGGCGCGGGCCAGCCGCTCCCTGATCAGCCACTGCAGCCATTCATACTGCTGGCCCGAGAAGCTTGGCTTCTTCCCTTCCACAAAGGCGCTGAAGGCGGCCGGCCCATCCAGCCGGACGTCGATCACCCCCTCGTCGAAGGCGGCATGCCCCTGCAGGGTAACCTTGCCGTCGCTCTTCTTGCCCACCATGAGATCATGGTTCTTGTAGACCACGGTGCTGGCCTGCTCGGTCACCGTGCCGTATTTGCGCAGCCGGTGGTCCTGGTACAACGAAACCGCCAGCACCAGGATCAGGATCAGGCTCACAGCGGTGGCCAGACGGGCGAGACGGTTGAAGACCTGGGGATTGAAGATGTCCCGCATGGACAGGGGAATCTGACTGGCGACGGCGCCGTCGATCTCGGACTGGCCAGCCAGAACCGGCTTGGCCACCAGACCGGTATAGCGGTCGATGTCCGCCACCGCCTCCTGGTCCAGGGGATCGGTCATGGCCAGGACCAGCACGTTGTTGGCCTCCCGGCGCAGGGGCACGGCGTTGTAGCGGCGGCACAGGTAGCGGGGCAGGACGCCCTTGGCCTCCGGCGCGACTGTGCCGATGCGCTCAGCCGGCAGGCGCAGCTGCTCCGAGAGGACCTCCACCAGCTGCGCCTCGGAGATGGCCTTCATCTTGAGGAGGAGATAGCCCAGCCGGCGGTTGCCGCCAACCTGGATGCGCAACGCCTCGTCGATCACCTCTGCCGACACCAGGCCCCGCTGGATAAGGATCTCACCCAGATGGGGGCGGCGTGATGTGCCGTTGCCCACGTCGTACCTCCTTTGTGGCCATGTCGGCCGTTTTGCCTGAGCCAAGGGACGCCGCCGAGAGCGGCGCTTCTTGCTCTTTCGATTACAATGGCCTGCCGCTCCTTGTCAAGGCGCAGTGCCTGTCGCGGCCAGCCCCCGGCCAGGAAAGTCTTTTGCCCGGGACGCGGAAGAGGTACAGTGGAATGCTTCGTTGCCGCCCCCTTGCCGAAAATCCCCTTACAGGATCAGCCATGCCCGAGCCGTACTCCGACGAGACCAATATCGCCCTGTTCATCGACATGGAAAACCTGGTGCGGGCGGCCCTGGACATCGCCCTGCCCGTGGACTTCGCGCCGGTGATCAGCCGCCTGTTGCAGATGGGACGGCTGACCATGCGGCGCGCCTTCGGCGACCTGGATGCTGCGTGCCGCAACGACCGGATGCTGCGGGCGGGCTTGCGGCGGATGCTCTACGAGAACCTGATCGGCTTCGAGGACATCCCCTACGTCACCCGGTACAAGAACACCGCCGACATGCGTCTGGTGGTGGAGGCCCTGGCCACCGCCTACACCTATCCGTACATCAGCCACTTTGCCCTGGTGGCCTCGGACCGGGACTATCTGCCCCTCATCAACAAGCTGCGGGAGCTGGGCAAGCGGATCATCGGCATCGGCGCCAGCCCGGACACCGTGAACCCCATCTACGTCAAATCCTGCGACATCTTCATCCACTACTCCTCCCTGTTCCCGCCACCACCGGAGATCGTCCGGCCGGAGGCGCCGGCCAGCGCCACGGACGAGGTGCTCCTGGCGGATGAGACCGTTCTGGGCCTGGCCAGCGAGACGGACCAGGCCACCAAGAACGGGCCAACGGAGGGCGCCCCGGATCCTTCCGACCTGGCTGCCTGCGTTGGCCGCTACCGGCAGTACTTCCGCGCCAAGCTCAAGTGTGATCTGCCCGGCCCGTCCCTGCGGCAGAAGATCTACGAAACGGCGGGCGGCCTCCTGGCCGAGCTGCAGGATGAGGCCGGCATTGAGCTGGCGCAGCTGAGCGAGCTGACCGCCACCCGCATCAACACCCCGAGCGCCATCATCGCCCAGTCGTCGGTGTTCAAGGTTCTCTACTCCCTGTACCGCGCCCGGGTCTTCAGGACCCTCTTCGGCCTTCTGCCGTACAACCCCCGCATCAGGGAGGCCAGCCTGCCCCCCGCCGGGTGGGACACACTCTTCATTCGCAACTGCCTGGTGGTGCTCCGGGGTGAAAACCCGGACTGGCCGCTCCTGCCCGGCCCCCTGGCCGAGGTCTTCCAGACCGACGAGGACCTGATCGCCCGCATCGTCCAGGACATGGACGATTGAGCCTCCCGATTCCTGTTTGCTCCCATGGCCACGGCCTGGCTATACTGGGTAAGTGTTCCAATCGGCGATGGGGGAGCCCAGCATGAACCGAAGAATCCTGTTGGTGGACGACGAGGAGCTGACCTGCCGGACCATTGCCCGGATCCTGGAAACAGAGCCTTACGAGCTGTTCTTCGCCAGAAACGGCCAGGAGGGCCTGGAGCTCTTCCGGGAGGTTTGGCCGGCCCTGCTGCTCCTGGACCTGCAGATGCCGATTCTGGATGGGCTGAGCGTCATCCGGGAGCTGGCCCCCACCCCCACCGATCCCTATGCCGTGGTCGTGCTCACCGGCCACGGTGACGACCAGAACGCCCGGGCCTGTTTCGAGGCCGGGGTCACGGCCTTTCTCCACAAGCCAGTCCACCCCCATGAGCTCCGGGGGCTCGTCCGCAACCTTCTGGCCCTCAAGGAGGCGGAAAAGGAGCTCTTCCGCCAGCGGGACGAGCTGGCCAGCCGCGCCACCGAGCTGGCGGAAGAGCGCTCGCGGCTGTGCGCCATCACCGCCGCGGCCCGGGACGGCATCGTGCTCGCCGACCCCCGGGGAAGGATCACCTTCTGGAACCCGGCGGCGGAATCCATCTTCCGCCGGCCGGCTGCCGAGGTTCTGGGCCTGCCGTTGACCGACCTTTTTCCGGCCGGGAACGGAGACGCGGCCCCGATCCCGGGCAGCACCACCGAGCTGGTCATCGACTGCCCGGACGGCCAGACGGTGCCCGTGGAGTCATCCTGGGCCTCGGTGGCCATCCGGGGCCAGAACCATACCCTGGCCGTGACCCGGGACATCTCGTCCCGGAAGCGTCTGGAGGAGAAGATGCTGGCCGTCCGGGAGCGGGAGATGCGGCAGGCGATGCTGGTCCATGGCGGCCGCCTGACCGCCCTGGGGGAGATGGCGGCGGCCATGGCCCACGAGATCAACCAGCCCCTGTCCGTGATCTCCGTCACCTTGCAGCGCTGGCAGATCCTGGCCGGCCGCGGCTGCCTGGACCAGGGGCAGATGATGGCCGAGGTGGGCCAGCTGCGGCGCAACGTCCAGCGGTTGAGCGACATCATCGACCACGTCCGGCTGCTCAGCCGGAGCGAGGGACAGGAGAGCGCCACCGTGGATCTCAACGGGGTGGTGCACCAGGCCCTGTCCCTGTGCAGCACCCAGCTCCGGGTGCGAGGCATCGAGGTGGCCCAGGATCTTGCCCCCTGCCTGCCACCGGTGTCCGCCGTGGCCCAGGAGCTGGAGCAGGTGGTGATCAACCTCCTGTCCAATGCCCGTCATGCCCTGGAGGACCGCCTCCGCAGCCAGCCGCAGCATCCGGCCCGGATCGCCATCCGCAGCAGCAGCCGTGGCGCCGCCGTGGCCCTGCAGGTGGAGGACAACGGCGGCGGCGTGCCGGCGGCCTTCGCGGAGCGGATCTTCGAGCCGTTCTTCACCACCAAGCCCTGCGAGCGGGGCACCGGCCTGGGTCTGCATATCGCAGCCACCATCATGGCCAAGCATGGCGGTAGAATCAGTCTGCACAATGAGCCCGGCCAGGGCGCCTGCTTCGAGCTGGTGCTGCCGGCCGCTGGCTAGAACATCCGCACCCGGCCGCAATCCGGGCAGACCCAGGTCGGCCCGTTGGACAGGCCCCAGCGGTTGGCCTCGAAGCAGTCCGGGCACAGGGAAAAGCCGCAGGGGCAGCTCCAGCAAAAGGGCAGCTCCCGGCGGCAGGCGTGACAGACATGGCTGCGGCGGCGGCCCCAGCGGGAAGGGCGGCCCGAAACAGCAGGCGGCTCGGCCATGGCGGGGGGGGGCGTGCTCAGGGGCCAGTCAGCTCGGCCGCCAGCCAGGACAGGTAGGCGGCACTGCCAGCCGCCACCGGCACGGCCAGGATCTCGGGCACCTGGTACGGATGAACGGCCCGGATCGCCGCCTCCAGATCGGCGAAGCGGTCCTGGCGCGATTTGAGCAGGCACAAAAACTCCTGGGCCTGCTCCACCTTGCCCTGCCACCAGTAGGTGCTGCTGATCGGCCCCAGCACCTGGGCGCAGGCAGCGAGCCGCTCCCGCACCATGCGGTCAGCGATGGCCTCGGCCTGCTCCCGGGTCTCGGTGGTGGTCATCACCTGGATGTACTCGGTCATGCCGGCACCCCTTCCTCCTTCTGTTGACTGCCCCGGCGAGCCCCATGCCTGAGGTCCCCGCCTACCACGCCCTGGTCGTCCGGGTCGACGCCGAGGCCCGCCAGCTCCAAGCCTATTATGGCAGCCGTCTGCGCTGCCGGGTGCACTGCAGTGCCTGCTGTCAGGACATCAGCCTCTGCCCCCTGGAGTGGCACCTGGTGCAGGCCGCGGTGACCCGGCTGCCGGCGGCGCTCCTGGCCCGCCTCCAGGGCCGCCCACCCCGGCCTGCTGGCCGCTGCCCGCTCCTCCTGGACGAGCGCTGCCCGGTCTACCCGGCGCGGCCGATCCTCTGCCGCAGCCAGGGCCTGCCCCTGGCCTACCTGGACGAGCTGGCCGAGACCATCGAGGTCTCGGCCTGTCCCGTCAGCTTCCCCGAGACCGACGTTTTCGCGCCGGAGGGCCTCCTGTTCCTGGACGAGATCAACCGCGAGCTGGCCTCCCTCAACGAGGCCTGGTGCCGCCGCCACGGCAAAGATCCCCAGGAGCGCATCCCTCTCAGCACGGTGCTCCGTCAAGCCCTCACCATCGCCTGACCCGGTGCCGGGGTTTGGCAGGCGTCAGCGGCCGAAGCGGGTCGCCAGCTCGTCTGCCAAGGCGACGTAAGCCTTGTCCTTGAGGAGCGCCACCTGCTCCTGATCCGAGGCCTGCCGGCCGAGAAAGGCGCTCACCGCCTCGTCTGTCACTGGCGGCGTCAGAAACAGCGCCCAGCGGCCGGAGGCGACGTCGATCACGGCCACCTTGAGCCGGATGCGCATCTGCTGCCGCTGGTCCGGCAGGGCCCAGCCCACCACCGGCACCCAGGAAACAGCCCGGGTAACCAGGTCTTCCTGGGCAGTCTCCAGCACCCCCCAGACGACGACCACCTTCTCTGTCCCGCCCCTGGCCGCTGCCAGCCGCAGGGCCATGAAGTATGAAGTCTGGGCCGCTGGCTCCTTCCCTTCCCCCTTGGCCACCGCTGGCGGTACCCCGGAAAAGCCGGCCACCGCGTAGTCCCGTTCCAGGGCCGCGACCAGCGGCTGGTCCGGCAACATCGCTCCGGACTGGATGACCAGAACGGTGCTTCCCTTCCGCAGGCTTACCGGCCGATGATCTGCCAGGGCGCCCGTGATCTCCTCTTCGGTGACCGAGCTTCCCCGGCTGATGCCGAGCACGTCGAATTCCGACAGCTCTCCCTGGTACAGAGGATTATCCGCTCCGCTCCAGCCCTCGCCTGCCCGGTAGCCGGAGTTGGAGATGGATCGAGTGGAGCAACTGGCCAGGACGAGCGCCAGGAAGAAGAGGCACAGGGTCCGGCAGCGCGGTCTTGTCATCATGGGGTCTCCTTCGCTGATTCGGTAACAGCGGGTCCAGCGGGTCCGGGCGGCTGCAGGGCGCCAGGGTGAAAGGAAAACGCCGGACACCCCCGCGCCGTGCCCTCCGTCACGACCGGGCGCCCAGGCGCACGACGATGCCCAGGATCTTTCTTCCCCGGGCCACCTGCAGCTTCAGGGTGTCACCGGGGCGGTGGGCCTGGATCCGGGCCAGGACGCCGGCCACATCGAGATCGGTCCTGCCGTCCACGGCAAAGATGCCGTCACCGGGCTTGAGGCCGGCCTGGGCGGCCGGGCTGCCGCCCATGACCTCCACCACCACCGGCCGGCCATCCCGGCCTGCCTCCAGGCGCACGCCGAGATAGGGACCGCCGCTGGCGGCGGCTGGCCTGGCCGACCGCCGCTCCCCGGCCAGGAGCGCCTTGGCCCGGTCGATGGGCACCGCGAAGCCCAGGCCCACGAAGCCGGCCTCGCCCTGGCGGCTGCCCGGGCTTAAGATGGCATGGCTGATGCCGATCACCTCGCCGCTCATGTTCACGAGCGGCCCGCCGGAGCTGCCGGGATTGATGGGGGCGTCGGTCTGGATCAGGCCCTCCACCCCATGGCCCAGGGAGCGGTTGAGGGCGCTGACGATGCCGCTCGTCACCGTGAAGGTGAAGCCGAAGGGGTTGCCGATGGCAATCACCGGCTCGGCGATCTCCAGCGCCGCCGAGCTGCCCAGCTTGACCACCGGAAAGGCGGGATCGGCGTCGATGATCGCGAGCACCCCGATGTCGTCCTCCGGTGCCGCAGTCACCACCCGGGCCCGGTAGACCTTGTTGTCATGGGTCGTGACATAGACCTGCCGCTGCTCCTCGATGACATGGTAGGCGGTGAGGATGGTGCCGCCCTTGTCCACAAGAAAGCCCGAGCCCACCACCTGAATATCCTCGGGCGTAAGCTCCCGGCCCTCCCCCTGCCACTGCGGCTTCAGCTTCCTGGGGAGCTCCTGCAGCTCCCGCTCAAACAGGCGCTGCAGCTCTTCCAGCAGGCGCTGTTTGCGCTCCAGGCTCGTGCTGCCGGCAACCGCCGGACCGATGCCGATCCCCACCACCGCCGGCATCACCTCCCGCACCATGCTCACCTGGGGCGAGGAGGCGGCAAGACCCGCCGGTCGGCCCGCCAGGAGCGCCGGCACCAGCAGCAACAGGATCAACCACCATGGACGAGACAAGGGCTCCTCCCAAAGCTGCAGGAACGATGCGTCGCTCAATGGGTCCGGTCCAGGCGGCGGTATTGAACCGCCTCCGCCACGTGGCGGGCGGCGATGGCCTCGGCGCCGTCCAGATCGGCCACCGTACGGGCCAGCTTGAGGATGCGGTGGAAGGCCCGGGCCGACAGGCCCAGGCGCTCCACCGCGGCCGCCAGCAGCCGCTGGCCCTCGGCGTCCAAGGCGCAGTGCTTCTTGATCTCCTTGGGACCCATCTGGCTGTTGGCGTGCAGGCTGCGGCGGCGGGCAAAGCGCTGCCGCTGGCGCTCCCGGGCCTCGTCCACCCGGGCCTTGATGGCTGCCGACGGCTCGCCCCGCCGCTCGGCGGTCATCTCGGCAAAGGGCACCGCCGGCACCTCGACATGGAGATCGATACGATCGAGGAGCGGTCCGGAAAGCCGGGACTCATAGCGCTGCACCTGGAGGCTGGTGCAGGTGCACGGATGCAGGGAATCGCCCCGGAAGCCGCAGGGGCATGGATTCATGGCCGCCACCAGCATGAAGCGGGCCGGGAAGGTGAGCGAGCTGGCGGCCCGGGCGATGGTCACCAGGCCGTCCTCCAGGGGCTGGCGCATCACCTCCAGGACATGCTTTTTGAACTCCGGCAGCTCGTCGAGGAAGAGAACGCCGTTGTGGGCCAGGGAGACCTCCCCGGGCCGGGGGGTCTGGCCGCCGCCGATGAGGCCGGCGTCGGAGATGGTGTGGTGGGGGGTGCGGAACGGCCGGGTGGTGAGGAGCGGCCGGTCCGCTGGCAGGAGGCCGGCCACCGAGTAGATCTTGGTGGTGTCGAGGGCCTCGTCGAAGGTGAGATCCGGCAGGATGGTGGGCAGCCGCCGGGCCAGCATGGTCTTGCCGGAGCCGGGCGGCCCTTTCATGATGACGTTGTGGCCGCCGGCGGCCGCGATCTCGAGAGCCCGTTTCACATGCTCCTGGCCCTTGACGTCCTCGAAGTCCACCGGATACTCGGCACCGGCCAGGAAGATGCCGGCAGCGTCCACGGTCACCGGCGAAAGCTCCGCGGTGCCGTTCATAAAGCCGCAGGCCTCGTGCAGGGTGGCCACCGGGATGACCTCGATGCCGGCGACCACCGCCGCCTCCCGGGCGTTGTCCGGCGGCACCAGAATGCCGGTCAGCCCTGCCTCCCGGGCCGCCAGGGCCATGGGCAGCACCCCCCGGGCCAGGCGCACGCCGCCATCCAGGGAGAGCTCGCCGATGACCGCGTAGCGCCGCAGGCGGTCACCGTCCAGGTCGGTGGTGGCGGCCAGGACCCCCAGGGCAATGGGCAGGTCGTAGCCGGTGCCCTCCTTCTTGACATCCGCCGGCGCCAGGTTGACGGTAAGCCTGCGGGGCGGGAACTCGTAGCCGCAGTTCTTGATGGCCGCCTTCACCCGCTCCCGGCTCTCCTTCACCGCCGCTTCCGCCAGACCGACGATGGAAAAGGCCGGCAGCCCCAGGGCGATATCCACCTCCACCTCCACCAGGAAGCCGTCCACCCCCATCACCGCACTGCTCCTCACCTTGGCCAGCATGAAAGGTCCTTTCCGGCTGCCGCCGGAATGTCGAACAAGGAATGTCCAACCGTCTGAAGGAACCGGCGCAACGGATCTGAAACGTCAACCACCGGTCCCTTCGACCTTCGACATTCCTTGTTGGACATTCTGCGGTTCGTCTTTCGCGGTAAGCCCCAGGGCCTTGGTGATCATGCCCTGGGCCCGCAGGAGAAAGGGCCGCAGCGTGGCGGGATCCAGGGCCGAGATCCCCACCCCGCCATGGCGGCGGCACTGGATCTCCACCAGCTCCGGGGGCACCAGGTCGATCTTGTTGAAGACCGGCAGGATCGGAATGCCGGTCAAATCCAGCTCCTCCAGGATCCCGGCCACCACCTGCATCTGCTCCTCGAAGCGCGGGTTGGCCAGATCGATGACCTGGACCAGGAGATCGGCCTCGGCCAGCTCCTCCAGGGTGGACTTGAAGGCCTTCAGCAGATCGGCCGGCAGATCGCGGATGAAGCCCACGGTGTCGGTGACGATCACCTCCAGATCCTCCGGGAAGCGCAGCCGGCGGCTTGTGGGATCCAATGTGGCGAAGAGCCGATCCTCGGCCAGGATCCGGCTGTCGGTGAGCGTATTGAGCAGGGTGGACTTGCCGGCATTGGTGTAGCCGACCAGGGAGATGACCGGCACCTCCCGCTTGCGGCGGCGGCTGCGGCGGCCGCTCCGCTCCCGGCCCACCGCAGCCAGCTTGTCGGACAGAACCCGCAGCCGGTCCCGCACCCGGCGCCGGTCCACCTCCAGCCGGGTCTCGCCGGGGCCCCGGCCGCCGATGCCGCCGCTAAGCCGGGACAAGGCGTCATCCCGGGTCACCAGCCGGGGCAAGAGGTACTTGAGCTGGGCCATCTCGATCTGGAGCTTCCCCTCCCGGCTGCGGGCCCGGCGGGCGAAGATGTCCAGGATGAGCTGGGTGCGGTCGATGACCCTCAGCTCGGTGTGATCGGTGATGGAGCGGATCTGGGAGGGGTTGAGCTCCTGGTCGAAGACCAGCAGGTTGGCGTTTCTCTGCAGGGCCAGGAGCATGATCTCGGCCAGCTTGCCGCGGCCCATGATCCACTTGGGGTTGATGCGGTCCCGGCGCTGGATGACCGTATCGAGCACCTGCACCCCGTCGGAGCGGGTCAGCTCCCGGAGCTCGTCCATGGACTCTTCCGCCGCATGGCGCGAGCCGGTGGTGACGCTGACCAGGATCGCCCGGTCCTGGGCTGCCTCCACCTCCCGGCCCGGCTGCAGCCGGGTCAGCTCCTCCTCCAGGGCCTCGATGAGGGCCAGACAGGTGCCCGGCTGCTGGCTGGGCACCACCGGCGGCAGAAAGGCCCAGCTTTGCCCGTCCTGGGGCCGGGGCAGAAGATGGGCGGCATAAAGCCGCTCCGGCAGGCCATCCCGGCCCACCTGCACCATGGCCAGGAGATCGAGACGCAGGAAGACCAGGTCCATAAGGTCGTCCTGGCTCAGGTCCTCGCCGCCCAGATGGGTGTGGACCAGCCGCAGCCCGCACAGCCGGCCGGCGCCGGCCCGGGCGGCACCCAGCCGCGGGATGACCAGGCCGTGGCTGTCCCCCACCACCAGGCTTTCGACGGCGCCTGAGCGGTCGATGAGGAGGCCGAGCTGGCGGCCGATCTCGAAGGACAGCTCAGAGAGGCTCCGGGCCATCTCCGGCCCGACAATGAGCTCCCGGGGCACCCGTCCCCGGGCCAGCCGCTCCAGGCGCCGGCGCTGGCTGGTCTTGAGATCCTCGTAGTTGCCGGCCAATCTGCTGATGGCTCCGCCCTCCTTGGGCCTGCCCGGAAGCCAGGCCCCTTTGTGGCCCAAGCTTTCCATGACCGCCGGCAAATGGCAAGCCCCGGAACGGCCGGGGAGAGACGCCGGGATGGCGCCACTCCCCTGAGGTAGCGGCGGAATCCGGGCTGCGACCGGGCTCACAGAACGGATGCCCCGCTTGACGTGAGGCGGCGACGCCAGGGGATTGGTCCCCAGCGGGCCGACGCAGCCCTGCGCTGGAGGGTCGGCGGCTGGGGCTGGACCTTGACTCAGTGCACTCATTACACCATAGTGCCATGGCCACCGCTCACCGCCGGCGCCACTGGAAGATCGGGATCAACTGTGGCGAGGAGCACCTGGTGCCTCATGTCCATGTCCTGTTCCGGGACGGCTTTCGCCTGTCGGTGGCCATCGACTCCCTGGAGGTTTTGGCAGGGGCAGTGCGGCCGGCACGCCGGCTCGCCCCTGCTCTGACCTGGATAGCCCAACACCGGCAGGAGCTCCTTGCCGAATACCGGAGGCTGAGCCCGTGAGCCAATCACCGCTGATCATGGCTGTCCGTACAATGGGACATCTCAACCTGTCCATCGACTGGAGCACCAACGAAACCCTGGCCGTCGATCTTGCCGGCCTGATGGCCGGTTCCGCGGTTCTGGCCCCTTTGGGCAACGACGCCTTCTTCGCTCAGGTGACGGTGGAGGAGTGGGGTCACGGCCTGGACTGGCCCGGCGGCCTGGATCTGGGGGCAGACCTGCTCTACAAGCTGGGCCGGGAGCAGGCCGGGCTGCTGAGCCCGTCCCAATTCGACCGTTGGATGCGGGAGAACAACCTTACCCTCAGCACCGCCGCCGAGGCCCTGGGCATGTCCCGGCGCATGATCGCCCACTACCGCACCGGCTCCCGGCCGATCCCCCGGGTGGTGCAGCTGGCCTGTCTGGGCTGGGAGGTGGCACAAAGACAGCGAGCGGCCTGAGCCAGGGGCCGCCGGGCCGGACCTCACCGGTCCTGGCACGCTGCCACCGCTCGGGCCTCAGCGGCCGCTGCTCCGGCGGTCCGGGGGCGCCAGGGGATTGGCCGCCAGCTCGGCCAGCAGATACCAGGCGGTGGCAGCCAGATGCACCCGCCGGGGGTACTGCCACTCCAGACCGGTGGACAGGACGGGCTGAGGGGTGGCCAGGAGGCCGGCACCGTTGCTGCCGGCGGCGCTGGCCTGGATGGCCCGCAGGCTGGCGAGGAGGCTGTCGGCCAGGGGATCCTGCCTGAGGCGCCAGGCCAGGGCCGCGGCCGCGGTGCCCTCGCACCAGATGCCGTCCCGGTCGTCGTTGAAGTCGAGACCGGTGCGGCCGTCCCGTTCCACCACGAGATGCGCCCTGGCCCAGGGCAGGCCATCCGGGGCGCCGGGGACGGCCAGGGCTGGCCAGATCTGGGCGTCGGCCGGGATCACCATCCGGTTCACCGTGCAGCCATCCCCCAGGGCGCCGGTCCAGTAGTGGCCGGCCGCCGGATCCCACATGGCCAGCAGGAAGCGGCGGGCGTGCTCGGCCCGCTCCTGCCAGACCGGATCCCCGGAGAGGCGTTGCAGGGCCAGAAAGGCGGCGTAGAGGTCGCCGTTGTGCTCGGTGCTCTTCCAGGTGAGGGGGGCGGGATCCGGCTCCCAGCCGGCGTAGCCGCCAGTGTAGCCGCCGGCGCCCCGCTCGTCCCGGGTGTGGGCCGCCAGCCACTCCCCCAGGGCCAGGGCAGACCGCCGGAAGCCCTCCTCCCCCAGTTCCTCGGCCGCCCGCACCAGGGCGATGACCGCCCAGGCCAAATTGCCGCTCTGGCTGCCGGCCTGGTAGCTGTCCTCCAGGTAGCGGCCGCTGGCCGGCTCCTGCCAGACCGGCAGCCGGGGGCTGCCGGTGGCCGGGTCCAGGAGATCGCCGGCCGCGTAGGCGTTTCTCAGCCGGCCGTCGTGAAAGAAGCGGTCCCGCTCCTGGGCCAGCACCAGGGCCCGGGCCAGAAGGCCGGCCCGCCGCCGGTCGTCAGGTCCACCCCGGGCTAAGAAGGCGAGGATGGCCAGGCTGTTGTCGTAGAGGTGGGCGACGCCGGCCAGGTGGCGATCCGCCGGGTCGGCCTCGGTCTCGAAGCTGGCCAGGAGCCGGGGCTCCGTCCGGCGGTCGGCATCGAAGGTGATGTCATCGAGAAAGACGATGGCGCCGGCCGGGTTGTCCCGGCCGCTCACCGCCAGCCCGAAGCCGGTGACCAGACGCCGCCGCTCATGGCCCGTCAGGTG
Organism: Thermodesulfobacteriota bacterium; assembly: GCA_040755095.1. Classification (NCBI taxonomy): domain Bacteria; kingdom Pseudomonadati; phylum Thermodesulfobacteriota; species Thermodesulfobacteriota bacterium. The sequence continues at coordinate 3,538 of JBFMBH010000023.1, read as the reverse complement.
GATGAAGTACTGCTGCCAGCCGGTGTCCAGACGGATGCGGCCGGTGGTCAGGCGGGGCAGGGAATCGCCGGCTGGCCCGGGCTCGCCGCCCAGGAAGACCTCCAGGGTCTCGCCGCCGGCCGCCCCCCGGGCCCAGAAGCTGAGCTGACTGGCGCCGGACAGATCGAGGCCCGCCGGCTGCTGCCAAACGATGGCCGCCCAGTTGTGTGACCGGGCCGTGAATTCCACCCGGATACAGGTGCTGCCACTGTGGGTCAGGGCCGGCCAGCCCGGGTCCAGATGGAGCGCCGCCACATCCCCCTGCCAGCCGGAGGGGGCGAAATGGTTGCCGGCGCTGCCCCGCTCCCGGTAGACGTCGAGGCTGGTGTGGTAGCGGTCCATCACCGCCACCAGGTGCCGGAAGCCGGCCTCGACCTCGGCGGCCGCCGGCCGCAGCAGGCCGCAAGCCACCAGCACCATGGCCAGGGCCAGCCGGCACCAGGCGAATCCGCGGCTCACGGCGCGGCCTCGGCCAGGATCCGGGCCATTTCTTCCGCCAGTTCCTGGGCCGATCCGGCAACCTCCAGGAGCTGATGCTCGGCAAAGCCCGGCTTGCGCTCGTCCAGGGGCACTCCCCGCAGGCGCAGGCCCAGGACCTGGGGATGGGTCTTCACCGTGGTGTAGGCCCGGACGATGGCCGCCACGGCCGCCTCGGCCAGCACCAGGGTGGAGCCGTCGGCAAGACGCAGGGCCAGGCGCAGGTGGCGATGGCCGGCTGGCACGGCCAGGATGGCCTCGGCGATGGCGCGGTTGGGGATGAAGTGAGCCTGCGGCATGGTCTTGGGCCTCCCTGGTGGCGTTCCCGTGAAAAACGAACCGCAGAATGTCCAACAAGGAATTTCGAAGGTCGAAGGGACCGGTCGTTGACGTTTCAGATCAGTTCTGCTGGTCCCTTCTGCGGTTGGACATTCCTTGTTCGGTATTCGTTATTCGCTGTTCTTTCCTGCTCCGGGGTGGCCGAAAAAGAGCGGTCCTGCCCGGTTGGTGGAGAAAAGGCGGCTGGCGGATTGGCAGCGCGGCTGGTCCGGTGTAGAGTAAGCGCCGCCAGCCAAGCCACCCTGGCGGCCCGGTCCGGCCGGCCGCCGCCCTTCGATTTCCCCGCCCGACCCGACGCCGCCCCATGGACATCTATCGCAGCCTGGCCGAGATCAGCCGCCCCTTCCATGAGCCGTCGGTCACCATCGGCAACTTCGACGGCGTGCACCTGGGCCACCAGACCCTGTTCGCCGAGGTGGTCAGCCGGGCCTTCCGCAGCGGCGGCGCCGGCGTGGCCATCACCTTCCATCCCCACCCCCTGCAGGTGGTGCGGCCGGACCGGGGGGTGAAGCTCATCTCCAGCTTCGAGCAGAAGGTGGAGATGATCACCCTGGCCGGCATCAACGCCCTGGTGGTGATCCCGTTTACCCGGGAGTTCGCCGCCATGAGCGCCCAGGATTTCGTGGACCGGGTGCTGGTGGGCACCGTGGGGGTGAAGGATCTGGTGGTGGGCTACGACTACGCCTTCGGCCGCGGCCGCCAGGGGGATATCCCCTTCCTGCGCGCCCAGGGCGCGGAAAAGGGCTTCTCGGTGTCGGTGGTGGAGCCCTTCTACGTGGACGGCATGCTGGTCAGCTCCACCAAGATCCGGGAGCTGGTGGCCGAAGGGCGGATGCGGGAGGTGGGCAAGCTCCTGGGCCGGCCGTATCAGATCCGGGGCACGGTGCGGATGGGCAAGCGCCGGGGCGGCCCGGTGGTGGGCTTTCCCACCGCCAATCTGCAGATCCTGGAGGAGGACCTGTGCCCCCGGCACGGGGTCTACGTCACCCAGGTGGTCCTTGCCGGCCGCTGCTACGGCGGGGTCATGAACATCGGCTACAACCCCACCTTCGGCGACCAGGAGCTCTCCGCCGAGACCCACATCTTCGACTTCGACGGCGACCTCTACGGCCACCGGATCAAGCTCAATCTGCTGGAGTTCCTGCGGCCGGAAAGAAAGTTCGCCGGCCCGGCGGAGCTGGCCGCCCAGATCCAGGAAGACAGCCTCCTGGCCCGGCGCATTCTGGGGAATGCCCAGAAAGAGCTGCTCCTGGCCTGCGCCGACCCGTACAACCGCTAACCCTGCCAAGCACCCTCCAAGGCCCGGCGATCCCAGCCGCCTTTCCCCTCGGCCAGGCCGGACGGGACCGACGATCCGTTGGCGATCGCCGGCCCCCGTGCCACCGCCTTCACTTGGGAGCGACCACCCGCACCTTCATCTCGATGCGCTCCTTGGGATTGTCCCGGGGATCCCGGGGCTGGCTGACGATCTTGTCCACCACCTCCAGGCCCGAGACCACCTCGCCGAACACCGTGTACTGGCGATCCAGGGACGGAGCAGGGGCGGCACAGATGAAGAACTGGGAGCCAGCGCCGTCCGGATCCCCGGTGCGGGCCATGGACAGGGTGCCGCGCTTGTGGGGCCGGTCGTTGAACTCGGCTTTGAGGTTGTAGCCCGGACCGCCCAGGCCGTGCCGGGAGCGATCCGCCTCCCTGGTGTTGGGATCCCCGCCCTGGATCATGAAGCCGGGGATGACCCGGTGGAAGGTGGTGCCGTCGTAGAAGCCTTTCTGGGCCAGCTGGATGAAGTTGTCCACATGGTTGGGGGCTTTGTCCGGGAAGAGGCGCAGCTCGATGGTCCCGAGCCTGGTCTCGATCTGCACCCGGGTGGCAGCCATCTTGTCCAGCTCGTCTTTGGTGAAGGTCCGCTGCCGCACCTCCGCCGACGCCCAGGTGGCGCCCGCCAGCAAAGTGACCACCATAGCCATCAGAACCAGCTTGTCCATGATCCTCCCTCCTCGTCAAGAGTCTGCTTACGGCGGGAGCACCCCGCCCGCGGAGCGCCCATTCTAGCCCCCCCCTCCCATCGCTGGCAAGACCGATGGGCGCCCGCGCCGGCCTGCCGGGGAGGATAGCCCATCGAGGCGGTTCGGCCGCCGCACAGCAGGACCGCCCGGAGGACGAAACGGGGTCACCCCGTTCCAGCCGGGCACGATCGTGAAGGTGCACGGCGATCCCCCGGGCAGACCGACCCTCCACCACCAGGCACCCAAAGGCCACCATTCTGGACCACTACTCATCGTCGCATCGCGCCACACGATGCTGCCAGCCGGACGCCATCCCTCACCGTCCTACCACTATTTTCAGTGCGCATAGCCACTGGCGCGGGCGTCCTGGCCCACGTCCCGATGCATTGCGGCAGTAAGGCGGTGGCGAGAGGGCGGCCAGAGGGCCTCCCCGGCTAGCTGGGCACCTCCCATCTGTACTTTCTGGAAAGAATCGACTTGCCTGCTGGAGAATTGGACTATCGGGCAAGGGGCAATCAATACAATCTCGGGGATAAAAAGATCGTGCCGGCACAACTTTTTCTGTTGACAAGGAGAAAGGCAATCGTTTATGAGTCTTCTCACCGTCAAAATTGGCCGTTGCGGTCGAGAACTACGTTCTTCATGAAATCTTCATCTTTGCCACACCCTCCATGTTG